>DATAEV010000164.1:0-21131 GCA_036257875.1 Actinomycetota bacterium
AGCGGACCGAGCGTCTGGGCGCCTCGCTCGCCGACGCCACTCGCGAACTCGCAGCGACCGTTCGCCAAGCGCGACGGGCGGCCACGTTGGAGCGCGCTCGGACCGCGCCCGTCAAGATGCTGTTCCCACTCGTCTTCCTGATCCTGCCGGCATTCCTCCTCCTCACGGTGGTTCCGGTCTTGCTCACCACCGTCCGGTCCATCCGCTGAGAGGAGGTGAAGCCATGTCGTTCATCCAGCCCCTTTGGATCGCCTTGTGGGTTCGAACGACCGCGTTCCTCCGTCGGGAGGAGGGGCAGACGACGGCGGAGTACGCGCTCGTGATCCTTGCGGCCGCCGCCATCGCGGTGGTCCTGATCGCATGGGCGCGCTCGTCGGGCAAGCTCCCCGCGTTCTTCGACCACATCATCGATACGGTCATCGGGAACGCCGATGCCGCGTAGCGAGCGTGGCTCGGTCGGGTCCGCAACGGTCGAGTTCGCGTTGGTCCTGCCGCTCGTGCTCGTCGTCGTGCTCGCCCTCGTCCAGGTCGGATTGTTGGTCCGCGACCGTCTGCTCGTGGTGGCGGCGGCGCGCGCTGCCGCGCGCGCCGCCGCCGTCCAGGATGATCCAGCCGCCATCACGTCCGCCGCGCTCGCCGCCGCACCCGGTCTCGACCCGGCTCGAGCATCGGTCGAGACGACGCGGGTCGGCGAGCGCGGCTCTCCGGTCACGGTTCGCTTCCTCTACGCAGCGTCCTTCCGTGTGCCGCTCGTGGGTTGGCTCGTCGGTTCGGGCGTGACGCTCACGGCCGATGCCGCCGCCCGTCAGGAGTTCGGGTGAGCGGCCAACGTGGTTCGGTCTCCGTGCTCCTCGCCGCAGGGATCCTGGTCGTCCTCGTGCTCGTTCTGGGTATCACCGACGTCGGTCGCGTCTTGATCGCTCGGTCGAAGGCTCGGACGGCGGCCGATGCCGCGGCACTCGCCGCGGCCGACGAGCTCGCGCTGCCGACGGGTGCCGACCCCGCCGCGCTCGCGGCCGAGTACGCCACGCGGAATGGCGCCGACCTCACGGCATGCACGTGCGCGGCGGGAACGTTCGAAGCCGTCGTCATGGTCGAAGTCACGACCGGAGATCTGCTCTTGTTCCCCGGCGTTCGCGTCGTCGTCGCGCGGGCACGGGCCGTGGTCGACCTGCCGAGCGGGTGATGCCGCTTCAGAAGGCGCGAGCGATCACTCCAGATCCTTCGTCCGCGGATCCCGGACCAAGGGAGGTGAGCGGTAGTCGGGTTCGGAACGCGCGACCAGGAACTCGATCGCCGCCCAGAGCGTCTTCGAACGAGGGTAGAACCACACCGGCACGACGGTTAGGACACCGATGCTGGCCGCGAGCAGCGGCGCGACGGGCACAACGGGAACGGTCAGGGCGATCCCGACCGCCATCACCACGAGCCAGAAGACGATGGCGACCGTGTAGTTGAGTGCCATCGCTCCCAGGAACCCGCCCTCTTCGCGTTCGAACCGGAGATCGCAGACGGGGCACCGCGGCGTGAGCTTGAAGAAGCCGTCGAAGATCTTCCGCTCGCCGCAGCGCGGACACCGTTTCCGCGCGCCGCGGACCAAGACGCGGAAGGTGCCGACCTCACGCAGTCGCGGCGCGGGGCGTTCCTGATCGTCCGAGCCCGGATCGAGACTGCCGTACGGGTCCACGTGCTCCGCCTCCCGCCGCGCAGGCTACCCCCGATGCCGGCCGCCCTCCGGGCGACCGAGGACCTTCGGCATATCCACTCGTCGGAACGCGGGTGTACCATCGCCGGACGATGCAGAGGAAGCCGACGGACCCGCAGCGAGCGCCGCGCCCCACGTTCGGGCGTTCCAAGCGGTCCCAGCTGAACGTGATCGACTACACGCTCGCCAAGCGCGCGCTCCTGCGCGATGCCCAGGCGGGTCTCCAGTCGGTCAACGAGCTCTGCGATGCCCACCCCGAGTTGATGCGGGCGGCGAAGTACGTGGGCGAACCCACCCGCAGCGACTGTCCCGTCTGCAAGAAGGACAAACTGGTGCTCCTCGCCTACGTCTACGGCGACCGGTTGAAGCAGGAGAACGGCCGCGTCTGGTCAATCGACACCGGGATGCGGATGGCGGCGGCGGACCCGGGCACCTGCTGCTACGTGGTCGAGGTGTGCCGTTCGTGCCAGTGGAACCACCTGCGCGAGGCCTTCACCGGCCGGCACACCGCCACCGGCTGACCGCCGATCTTCCGAACTCCACGCAACCAACACACCTGCCTCCACCCGGAAGCGCTTGCGTTGCTAGCATCGTTCGACCGTGGCAACCGGCTCGAGATCCCGCACACGCAGGGACGACTACGTCCCGAGACACGCTCCCGCCAAGACGACGGAGAAGGCGTCGAAGCAGAAGTCCTTCATCCGCCGACGGTGGTGGCTGCTGCTTCTCCTCTCGCCGCTCGTCGTGATCCTGCTGGGGGTCAGTGCGCTCTACGTCGCGTACGCCCGGATCCAGCTCCCCAACACCGTCCCGCCCATCCGGACTACCTACCTCTACGACCGCAACGGGCATCAGATCTCGACGCTGCACGGCGCCGTCGACCGAACGCTGATCCACCTCTCGCAGATGTCGCCGAACATCGTCCATGCCGTCGTCGCGACCGAGGACCACGACTTCTACAACCACCCGGGGGTCGACGTCACGGGGATCCTTCGCGCCGCGTACACGGACCTCGTCAAGCGGGAGCCGGTCCAGGGCGCCTCCACCATCACGGAGCAGTTGGTCAAGAACGTATACGCGGGCTCCTACGAGGTCGATCCCACGACCGGGCTCCGCTCCTACGTTCAGCCCACGCGGTCCGTCACCGAGAAGATCCGCGAAGCCCTCCTGGCGGTCAAGCTCGAGAAGGAACTGGGCAAGGACACCATCCTCGAGAAGTACCTCAACACCGTGTACTTCGGCCACGGTGCCTATGGCATCCAGGCCGCCGCGGAGACGTACTTCGGCAAGCCCGCGAGCAAGCTCACCGTTTTGGAGTCCGCCTCCCTCGCGGGGGTCCTTCATGCACCGGAGCTCTACGACCCCATCGACCGGCCGTACGACAACAAGTTCCGGCGTGATTACTCGCTCCAGCAGATGGCGAAGTACGGCTACCTCGACCCCGTCACCGAGAAGAGGCTGGAGGGGAAGCCGTGCTGCGGGACGGTGAAGACCAACGCCACCGAACGGATCGTGGCGCCCGGACAGTCCGAGTACTTCGTCGACTACACGCGTCGGCTCCTGATCGATCGCTACGGCGAGGCCAAGGTGTTCGGTGGGGGACTCCAGGTCACGACGACCCTCGATCTGGGTCTGCAGCGCGCGGCGGAGTCGGCGATCGCGCAGGAGCTGCCGGACAAGCGCAACGACCCGGCCGCCGCGCTCGTCGCGATCGACCCCGCCAACGGTCAGATCCTCGCCATGGCAGGCGGTCGCAACTGGGCACACAACAAGGTGAACTACGCGACCATGGTCGGAGGGTCGGGACGAGAGGCCGGTTCTGCCTTCAAGGCGTTCACCCTCGCGGCGGCGATGCAGGCGGGGTACAACCTCAACGCGTACTGGAACGGACCGTCGACCCTTGCCGTTCCGGGGTGCACCGACCCGACGCAGCCCGACGGCTTGTGGCATCCGGTCAACGCGGGCGACGGCGAAGCCGGGACGTTCACGTTGGCCGGGGCCACCGCGCATTCCGTGAACACGATCTTCGCCCAGGTGGTCGCCCAGCTCGGCCCCTCGAACGTCGTCGACATGGCGCACACGCTGGGGATCCGCTCGGACCTTCCACCGGTGTGCTCCATCACGCTCGGATCGGTCGCGGTCAACCCGCTCGAGATGACGAACGCCTATGCGACCCTCGCCGATCATGGTCAG
The DNA here is from genome assembly GCA_036257875.1 of Actinomycetota bacterium. Taxonomy (GTDB): domain Bacteria; phylum Actinomycetota; class UBA4738; order UBA4738; family HRBIN12; genus AC-51. The sequence continues at coordinate 3,899 of DATAEV010000164.1, forward strand.
CGGTTCTGGGCGACGCCGCTCCTTCAGGTGAAGAGCGGTGGCGGGAAGATCGATCCCTCGGTGGCGCCGAAGGGGGATCAGGTGATCGACGCGAACGACGCCGACCTCGTCACGTATGCGCTCCAGGGCGTCGTCACGGGGGGAACCGGTGTCGACGCCGCGATCTCGCCCTACCCCGTCGCCGGCAAGACGGGGACCGCCAACGAGAACGTGGACGCTTGGTTCTGCGGCTACACGATGCAGATCGTGACGTGCGTGTGGATGGGATGGCCCGCCGGTGAGATCCCGTTGGTGAACGTCGAAGGGGTTTCGTCGGTATACGGCGGGACGATCCCGGCAGCGATCTGGCACGACTTCATGTCCGTCGCGATGCAGGGCAAGCCCGTGACCCCGTTCGCGGTCCCCTCGTTCGCCGGGAAGACGGTGGGACCCAGCCGTACCGTCTACCCGTCCCCCTCGCCGACCGTGAACCCGTGCGCCGCCCCGTCCGGCTCGGCCGGGAGCGGCCAAGCGTGCGTGTCCCCTTCCAGCACGCCGAGCGCGACGCCAACGCCTCGTCCGAGCCGGTCACCGTCGCCGAGCCCCACGGCGTCTCCGAGCACGGAGCCGAGTCCGACGCCGAAGGGAAGCGCTTCGCCCCCATAGGGTTGTGAGGCGGTGCTCGCCCGGTTCAGGCTTGCGGCATGGCGGTAACGAGCGCGAGGTCGAGCGGGATCGACGCCATCACCGCGGTACCGCGCCCCGGCGTGGAGCGCACGGCGAAGGTCCCGCTCGCCAACTCGACGCGCTCGCGCATCGACGCGAGGCCGACGCGACCCCTGCGCAGGTGGTCCCGCACGTCGGTCGTCTCGAATCCCGCGCCGTCGTCTTCGACCTCGATCCGGAGTTGAGATTGATCCGACTCGACGTGGACGATCACGCGCGTGGCCGCGGCGTGCTTGCCGACGTTCGTCAGCGACTCCTGGACCACACGGAACGCCAGCGTCTCCAGATCGTCCGGGATCGGCCGCGTGATGGAACCGCTGAATTCCGTCTCGACCCCTTGATCCGTCCCGAAGCGCATCAATGTCTCGCGCAGCGCCGGCATCAGTCCTCGCTCCTCGAGCACGGGCGGACGCAGGCCCGCCATCAGCCTTCGCAGCGAATCAGCCTCCTCCGCGAGCTCCTGACGGATCTTGGTCAGCACGTCCAGCCCACGGTCGATGTCACCGGTCTTGATCATGAGCAATGCCGCTTCCAGCGAGAGCGAGGCGGCGGACACACCCTGCACCGGTCCGTCATGCAGATCGCGCGCGATCCGGTTCCGTTCCTGCTCGATCGCCGAGTTCGTGCGACGGAAGAGCCTCGTCCGGTCCTCGTCGCGATCCTGGAGGAACTGGAACAGCGAACGGATCGTCTGGTCGGCGACCTTCGCGGCCGTGACGTCGCGCGCGAGCAGCAGTCGACGAGGAGGGTCGGTCGGCACCCTCGAGATCCGCGACTCGATGAAGAGCGGCTGGCCTTCGGGCCGCTGGAGGTTGGCCTGCCCGGTCTCGGGCAGTCGGGCGAAGGATGTGTCGGCGCCTTGGACCGACGCCGCGACCACCGACCATGGCTGCCCCTCGATCGCGGCGCGATCGATCCCAACCATCCGGGCGAACGCCTCGTTCGCCCGGACGATGACGTCGTCTTGATCCAGCTCGACGAAGCCGTCGACGGCGGCGTCGAACACCAGCCGGAGGTGTTCCTCGGAGCGTCGGATCGTCTCGTTCGTTTCCCGGACCCGCTCGAGTGCGAGGTCCGCTTCGCGGAGCGCCGTCTCCCTCCGTGTGAGCGCCTCTTCCACGGTCTGGTGCGCCTGCGTGCTGGCGATCTGGTTGGCCACCACGCGAGCGGCGATCCCGCCGCCGAGGAGGACGATCAGCAGCGTTGACTGGAGCGATCCGATCGCCTTGGCATCGCCGAGGACAGCCACACTCGCGAGCGCGCCGCAGGCCGTCACGATCGACACGCTGCTCAAGATCGGACGGGCGAGCCGAAGCTTCGTCCTCGGGACGGGAACGCCGTGCGGGACCAGCGTGAGAACGGCCGCCAGCAACAACGGGCTGAGGATGTAGATGGCGTTCATCAGGGGATCGCCGGACCCGCCGCCGCCGCGAGTCCACACCCATCCGAACAGCACCGTCGCGATCGAATAGCCGGCGAACGCCAGGAACTGCAGGAGGTGCGAGATGGTCGGCACCCACAACGTGAGCGCTGCGAAGCTGGTGAACTCGGTTGCGGCAAGGATCGCGATGACGCCGGCGGTGCCCGACTCGGACGGTCCCGCCCCCGGTGGCCGGATCAACAGGTACAGGATCGAGCCGACGGACGCGGCGATCAGCATCACGTCGATCGCGATCTCGCGCCGGTCGGGTGCGTCGAAATGGACCCGCAGCTCATCCCGCATCGCGATCGTGAGCGGGATCAGCAGCAGCAGCAGGAGCGCGTCAGCCGGTCGGGGATGCTCGGCCGTATCGGAGGCGATCCCGACGGCCAGGTAGGCGAAGGAAACCGCCGCGATCAGGAACATCGCCCAGGCGAGACCGGCCGCGCTGGGCCACGCGTCCTCGTCTCGCGAAGCCGTCCGGATGAGGATCCCGGCGACGACCGCGGCGAGCGCCGAGCCCGCCGCCCCCGCCATCGCCTGTTGGTGCGTGCCCGACCCGGTCACGAGCGTCGGGGCGACCGCGACGATCGCGACCCCGACGAGGAGGACCGACATGCCGGGCGGGCGCCAACGGGAGGTCGTCGCGTCCATGACCCTTCATGATGGCCGAATGCCATGCCCGGCTCCATCACCCGGCCAGCCGTTCGAGCTCCGCCGGATGGACTAGCCCGACCGGCGCGGCAGCTACTCGATCAGGCGCCGGCGGAGCGCCTCGGCGACCGCCGCGGTGCGGTCGGACGCGCCAAGCTTCTCGAAGATGTGCTCGAGGTGGGTCTTCACGGTGTCGGGGGAGATGTAGAGGCGCTCGGCGATGTCCCGGTTGGTGTGGCCGAACGCGAGGAGCTGCAGCACCTCGATCTCCCGCGCGGTCAGGGTCTCCGCCTTGCGATCGCGTTCCTTCGCGGTCGAAAGCTCTTCGGCGAGGGCAACCACGAGTTGGGGGTCGATGACCATGTTCCCGCCGGCCACGAGCCGCACCGTTTGGATCAGGTGCTCCGCATCGCGTGCCTTCAAAACGTAGCCCCGCGCGCCGCTCCGGACGGCCTCAACGACGAACTGCCGGTCGTCATACGCGGTGAGCATGATGACGCCGACCTTCGGGTGCTGATCGCGGATCACCCGCGCGGCTTCGAGACCATCCATCTCGGGCATCCGGATGTCGATGAGGGCGATATCCGGGTTCTCGTTCCCTATGAGCTCCAAGAGCTCCTTGCCGTTCGATGCCTCGCCCACGACCTCGATCCCGTCGGCCATGTCCAGGTAGCGCCGAAGTCCCTGGCGTACGAGCGAGTGGTCGTCCGCGATCGCGACCCTGATCGTCACTGGCTCCTCCATCGGCCGTAGAAGGCCCGAGTGGAGCGCGCCCCCCCCGGGTCGCGGCAATCCTAAACGGTTTCAGGGGAAGACGAGCAGTCCACCTCCTAGAAGACGGGCTGCCAGTTGATGAACAGGTAGGCGAGCAGCGAGAAGCCGGCCGCGAAGGCGACCAGGAAGGCCGTCTCGGGGGGACGCCGGCGCTCTGCGGCGATGGCGAACCCCCACCACGCAGGGAAGACGACCGCCATGAACCTCGGCATCGAGGTCAGCGGTCGCTGCTCGTACGTGAAGGTCAGCGGGATCAGCACGCTCAAGCCTGCGTACACCGTGTAGGTGAGCGGAACGCGGAAGGCGGCGACCAGGATGCCGGCGATGGCGATCCCCACGACGATCACGTCGATCAGCCACCATGTCTGGTACAGCCAGGTGAGCTTGACCGCGTGCCACAGGGCCGTGAGCGGGAACGTGGCCTCCCGCTGCCAGTTGCGTTGCGCGTCGAGCGGCGCCCAGAAGTCTCCGAACCGGACCTGCCAGTAGGCCAGATACGCGAGGGGTCCGAGCGCCACCCCGAGCGCGGCGCCCAATCGCGGGAGCAACAGACGTCCGTTCCGCCACTGGACGAGCGCCTCGACCGCGAGCGCGACGATCAGCAGCGCGCCGATGCTGCGGGTCGCGGCCGCACCGGCCCCGGCGACCATCGCCCAGATCCATCGGTTGCGGCGAGCGAACCAGAAGGCAGCGATCGACAGAAGCAGGAAGAGCGGTTCCGTGTACGGGGCGAGCAGGAAGAACGCCGTCGGGAAGAACGCGCCGAACAGGACGGTCCGGCGGGCGGCCTGCGTCCCGAGCTCCAACCTCGTCAGCGCATGGACCATGATCAGCGCCCCGAGGAACGCCGCGTTGGACACGATCAATGCTGCGCCGAGCGGTCCGATCGCCGGGAGCGCCGCGACGAGCCGAACGGTCAGCGGGTACAGGGGGAAGAAGGCTGCGCTTCCGTCACCGGGGGCGTATCCACTGGTCGCGAGGCGGAGGAACCACGCCGCGTCCTGGCGCTGGGTTGCCGTGAACAGCATGTGCCACCCGGGGAGCAGGTTCGGGATCGGGAAGCCGGCGTCGGTGGGTGGCTGATCCGGCGGCAGGGCGAGAGCCCCGCCGCCCACCACCGAGATCGCGAACAGCAACAGCCGGGCACCGAGGAATGCCCAGAGCGACTCGCGCAGTCCATCCCGGATCCGAGGAACGGAGACCGTCGAGGACGCGATCACGCGGGGACCCGCCCGGGGGCGCCGAGCGGTCTCCATCCCCGAGCCCCGAGCACCAGCGTGGGTGCGTCCCCGCGCACCCAGATCACCAGGCAGCAGACGAGGACGGCCGCGCGGGCCAGCACCGCGAACTCGAACCATCGTTCCTCGGGCGTCAACGTGCCGCCCGCGACGTAGATCGGGAAGAAGTACCGGAACCGGGTCACGAACACCGCGACGTCGGCGGCTTCGAACGCCGCGAACCACGACCAGCGCGGAACGACGAGGGCGAACCAGGGGAGCAGCCAGAGGCCGTACTGCGGCGAGTACACCTTGTTGAAGAGCAGGAAGCAGGCGAGCAGCGGGAACCCGAGGGTCCACCGGGGGAAGTCCGGGTCGCGCCGATACTTGAGGAGGAAGAGCAGCCCGAACGCCGCGATGAACAGGATCAGCGACCACGCGTTGACCGTCCCGGTCGAGATGCAGGCGGCGTCCCAGTGCCTGCAGGCGATGTACCAGAGGCTGTCGAAATCCGCCACGCGACCGGAGTTGAATCGGAAGAACTCGAACCAAGCGCCCGGCGCAGCGACCGCGAACGGGAGGTTCACGGCGATCCAGGTGCCGAGCGTCCACCACAGCACTCGAACCGAGCGATCCGGTTCGCGATCCTGGATCCCCTGGAGGAACAGCGGGATCACGAGCAGGACCGGATAGAACTTCGCCGCGGCGCCGAGTCCCAGGAGAACACCCGTCCATCCGTCGCGACGCGATGCGAACGCCACGAGGGCCAGCGTCGCGAACGCGACCGCCACGAGGTCCCAGTTGATCGTGCCGTAGATCAGCAGGGTCGGGGCGAGCGCGAACCAGAGTGCGCGCCGGCCGGCGAGGAGCCACAAGCCAACGGCGGTGGCCGCAGCGAAGACGGTGAGGAGGACGGCGTTCGTGTAGTAGAAGGCCGCAGTCGTATCTCCGGAGATCCACGCTGTGGCTCGCATCACGTACATCGTGAGCACCGGGTACTCGTCGCAGTTGTTCGTCGACGGAGCGCATCGGTCCAGGAACGGCAGCCGTCCGCCCGCGAGCTGTTCGGTCCCCAGGAGGGGCACGATGTCGGAGTAGCACAGGCCGCTGTACTGCCGCCCGTCGTAGTTCCCTGTGGCGCACCGATACTTGAGAGCCGTGCCGACCGCCATGGTCCCGGCGACGCACACGAGAACCATCGAAAGGCTGACGGTGCGCGCCGCGTGCTTCACGCGGCGCATCGTAGCCCCGAGACCGGAGCCGGTGGCGATGCGAGCGACCGGTGTGAAGGTTCGAGTGCGCACTCGTAGAGTGAACGGTCGTGAGGTACCGGGTCGAGCAGCTGGCCGCCGCCTGCGAGGTCTCGGTGGACACGGTTCGCTACTACCAATCGCGGAACCTCCTGCCACAGCCCGAGCGTGAGGGACGCGTCGCCTGGTACGACGAGATCCATGCCGAGCGGATCCGTCGGATCCGCGATCTCCAGCGGAAGGGTCTGACGCTCGAGGCGGTCGGGCGGGTCGTCCGAGGGGAGCTCGCCGACGCGGACGCCGACCTTGCGGCCGCCGTCGCCGAAGCTCGGGGTGAGGTCGGCGAGGATCAGCGATCGCTGGACCTCGAGGACTTCGCGGCGACGAGTGGCGTCCCGGCATCGTTGATCCAGGCGGTGGAGCGAGAAGGGATCCGGATCGGCCGGCCGGTCGATGGGCAGATGCGGTACACGCCGGCGGACACCGAGCTCGTCCGGACGGCGCTCCGTCTCCTCGAGTTCGGGCTGCCGCTCGGTGACCTCCTCGGACTCGCGCGCGATGCCGACGGCGCCCTCCGGGGACTCGCGGAGCGCGCCGTCGACCTGTTCGACCAGCACGTGCGAAGGCCCATCCAGGACACCTCCGGCGACGATCCCGTCGCGGCGGCGCAGATGGTCGAGGCGTTCCGCGAGCTGCTCCCCGCCGTGACGGCGCTCGTGTCCAACCATTTCCGCCGGGTCGTCCTGGAGGCCGCAGAAGCTCGGATCGAGACATGAGCGCGCCTCTGCCGCAGGGCGAGGACAAGGCGCGGATCGTGCGCGGGCTCTTCGACACGATCGCTCCTCGTTACGACGTCGTGAATCGCCTGATGACCTTCGGCATGGACATCGGGTGGCGGCGGAGGACGGTCCGCGAGCTCCATCTCCCGAGCGGCTCCCTCGTCTTCGACCTGGCCTGCGGGACCGGTGACCTCTGCCGCGAGCTCGAGCGGGCGGGCTATCGCGCCGTCGGGCTCGACTTCGCGTTCGGGATGCTCCGGCAGGCGAAGACCGACGCGCCGCTCGTCCAGGCAGACGCGCTCCGACTCCCGTTCCGCGACGCGAGCGCCGACGGCGTCACGTGCGGGTTCGCGCTCCGCAACGTCGTCTCGCTCCCGCAGCTGTTCGCTGAGCTCGCTCGGGTCGTGCGACCGGGGGGCGCCGTCGCCCTCCTCGACGCGAGTCGCCCGGACAACCGCGTACTCCGCGCCGGCCACGCGCTGTACTTCGAGAAGGTGGTGCCCTTGATCGGCGGCGCGCTTTCGGATCGCGCCGCGTACGGCTACCTGCCGCGATCGATGGCGTACCTCCCCTCCACCGCCGAGATGGTGGACATGCTGCGCGCCGTCGGGTTCCCCTCGATCCGCCGGCTCCAGCTCTCCGGCGGGGTCACACAGCTGTTCGTCGGGACGAAGGCGTGACCTCACCGGAAGGCGTCTCCCGGATCGCCGGAAGGATCGAGGCCCTCGGCGACGCTTTCGATCTGCTCGCTGCATATGACCCTGGAGGCGGAGCCTTCTTCGAGAGGTCCGGTCTCGGCGTCTCGATGAGTATCGCCAACGTCTCCATCACGGCACCCCTCTCCACGGACTCCGCGCGCGAGCTTCACGCATGGCTCTCCCGGATCGACGAGGACCTCGGCGGCAGGGGCCGTTCGCTCGCGATCGGTACGTTTCCGTTCGATCGATCGGCACCAGGCCACCTGCTCCTCGGCGAACGAACCGTCCGACGGACCACGGATGGAGAAACGCTGCAGATCGCCGCGTGGGAGGAGTCGGTTGGACCCCAGAGGCTTCCGTCCTTCGAGCGGGTGATAGAGCCTGTCGTGCATGACGCTTTCACCGGGCAACAGCTTCGCGACTCGCCGAGCGCCGCCGACTATGGCCGCGGGGTCGCCGAGGCGGTAGATCGGATCCGAACCGGCGAGCTGCGCAAGGTCGTGCTCGCCCGAACGATGGAGGTGGATGCCGGCAGACGACTCGATCCCCGCCGTCTCGCGCATCGGCTCCGCGCGGTGAATCCGGACGCGTACACCTTCGCGGCGCCGACGACCGGGATCATCGTCGGCGCGTCCCCGGAGTTACTCGTGTCCCGCTTCGGCCGCGTCGTGCGTTCGAACCCCCTTGCCGGTTCCGCGGCGCGCTCGGGCGATCCGGATGAGGATCGCGAGAACGCCGCTCGACTCCTCGCGTCGGCGAAAGATCACGAGGAGCACGCGATCGTGGTCGATGCCGTCGCCACGACGCTCGCCTCATTCTGTCGAGAGCTCTCGTGGGATCCGGTCCCGACGCTGCTCGAGACGCCGAACGTGTGGCACCTGTCGACCAAGTTTCGGGGGCTCCTCAGAGATCCAGCGCCCGGTGTGCTCGAGCTCGTCGAGGCCCTCCATCCGACGCCGGCCGTCGCAGGTGAACCCAGCGACGCGGCCCTGGGGCTGATCGCCGAGCTCGAGCCGTTCGAACGAGGATCGTATGCCGGGCCGGTCGGGTGGGTGGACGCGAACGGGGATGGGGAGTGGGCGATAGCCCTGCGCTGCGCGGAGCTCCGCGGTGACCACGCGACGCTCTACGCGGGCGCCGGGATCGTCGCCAGCAGCCAGCCGGACGCCGAGGTCGACGAGACCGAGCGCAAGTTCCGCGCGTTCCTCGATGCGCTCAGATGGGGCTGATCCACTTCGAAGACGTTCCACCGGTTGACCCGGCTTCCGACCGGGGCATAACATCGACGCATCGTTAGGAAAGTTTCCTATCGTTCACACCCCCCGGCCGAGTGTTCGGCTGCTGAACGGAAGGAGCCCCCCATGGCATCCGGAAGGACCGTCCGTGTCCGATCGGTCGTCGTCCTCGCGTCGGTGGCGCTGCTGGCCGGAGCGACGTTCGCGACAGCCCCAGCGAGCGCGGTGAGCGCGACCGCGTTCGTGCGCGTCAACCAGATCGGATATCCGGCAGCATCGGCGAAGCGTGCGTTCCTCATGGCGAGCGACGTTGAGACCGGCGCGACCTTCAGCGTGCGCACCGGTGGTTCGGCCGTGTTCTCGGGGAGCATCGGTGCCGACCTGGGAGCGTGGAGCGCCGCGTATCCACACGTCTACGCGCTGGACTTCACGTCGTTCTCGACCGCCGGGACCTACTCGATCGAGGTGGCCGGCCCCATCCCTGCCGGCTCGCCGTCGTTCAGGATCGGCACCGGCTCCGCGCTGTACTCGCAACCGCTCAGTAACGCCCGCTCGTTCTTCGAGAACGAACGCGACGGCGCCGCGTACATCCCGTCCGCGCTTCGGACGGCGCCGGCGCATCTCAACGACCAGAACGCGATGACGTACCTGACCCCGCACGCGAACCAGACCGGACACTTCAAGGGCGATCTCACACCGCTCAACGTCCGGATCGATGCCTCCGGTGGATGGTGGGACGCCGGTGACTACCTGAAGTTCGTGCAGACCTCGAGCTACACCGAGGACCTGCTCCTCGCCGGGGTTCGTGACATGCCGGGGCAGATGGGCGCTGGCTCCACGACCTCGAACTTCACGACTGAGGCGAAGTTCGGCGTCCAGTGGCTCCTCAAGATGTGGGACGACCAAACCGGAACGCTCTATTACCAGGTGGGGATCGGGACCGGGAATGCGAAGACGCGCGGTGACCACGACATCTGGCGACTGCCACAAGCAGACGATGGGTTCGGGGGAGCCGATCCTCTCTATCGGTATATCCGGAACCGGCCCGTCTTCCGCGCCGGCCCTCCCGGATCGCTTGTGAGCCCCAACCTCGCGGGACGCGACGCGGCAGCGTTCGCGATGTGTTTCCAGGTGTTCAAGACGAGCGAGCCGACGCTCGCGGCGCAGTGCTTGCGCGCCGGCGAGCACATCTTCGATCTGGCGAACACGGCCCCGACGAAGCTGCTGACGGTGATCCCGTACAGCTTCTACCCCGAGACCGAATGGCGGGACGACCTCGAGCTGGGTGCGACCGAGCTCTACCTCGCGCTCGCGTCCGGTGGCCTCCCAAGCGGTCTTGCCCAGACGGATCCGGCGTACTACCTCGGCAAAGCCGCTCACTGGGCGAACGCCTATATGACGGGACCGAACGACGCCGGCGACACCTTGAACCTCTACGACGTTTCAGGGCTCGCGCATTACGACCTCTATCGGGCGCTCGCGCAAGCCGGCACCGTGCCGGGGCTCGAGACGACCCCCAGCGCGTTGCTCGGCGACCTCAAGAAGCAGCTGGACGGAGCCGTTGCGCGGGCGGGGACCGATCCGTTCGGGTTCGGCTTCCCCTGGGACACCTGGGATACGACCTCGCACGGCGCGGGCCTCTCGGTCATGGCGGCCGAGTACGACACGTTGGTCGGCGCGGGCACGTATGCGAACGAGGAGATGAACTGGCTCTCGAACATCCTGGGGGCAAACGGTTGGGGCTCGTCGTTCATCGTCGGGGACGGCTCGACGTTCCCGCACTGCATGCAGCACCAGGTGACCAACATCGTCGGCTCGCTCGACGGTTCCCCGCCGATCCTCGCGGGGGCTGCCGTGGAGGGCCCGAACGGGACGATCTACAGCGGATCCTTGACGGGGATGCGTCCGTGTCCCACCAACGGCGTGGACACGTTCGCACCGTTCAACGGGAAGACGGCACGGTACCGGGACAACGTCGAGTCGTTCTCGACCGTCGAGCCTGCGATCGACCTGACGGCCTCGTCACCGCTCGCCTTCGCGTGGCAGATCCACGGAACCCCGCCACCGGAGCCGGGCGGGGGCGGTCCCGTCACGGTGGTCACCATCCAGTTCGACGACGGCAACGCGGATCAGTTGAACGCGCTGGGGCTCTTGAGCGCGCGCAACATGGCGGCGACCTTCTACATCAACAGCGGCTTCATCGGGGACGCCACACACCTCTCGACGACCGATCTCCACACGCTCTTCGATGCGGGGAACGAGATCGGCGGTCACACGATCGATCACGCGAACATCAAGAAGCTGAAGACGGCGGCCGCGCGGCAAGAGGTGTGCGGTGACCGGGTCACGCTGATGGATGCCAGCCTTGGGTTCGGGTTCCCGGTCACGTCGTTCGCGTACCCGTTCGGCTCGTACGACGCCGGCTCCGAGCAGGTCGTGCATGATTGCGGCTACAACAGCGGTCGCGGCGTGTCCGGCGTCGACGACACGAAGACCTTCGCCGAGACGATCCCACCGCTCGATCCGTACGGCCTCCGGATGACACCCAGCATCAAGCAGGGGACGACCGTGGCCACGGTCGAGGGCTACGTGACCGCAGCCGAGACGCACGGAGGCGGGTGGGTGCAGCTGCTGATCCACCACCTCTGCAACCAGTGCGACCCCTACTCGATGACGGTTCCGGACTTCACGTCGTTCGTGAACTGGCTCCAAGGAGAGGTCACGAGCGGCCGGGTCATCGTGATGACGACCGATCAGGTGATCGGTGGGACGGTGCAGCCGCCGGTTGCTCCTTGACCTTCCGGGTCGGTGGCTCGCTCTGGTGATCCAGCGAGGCAGGCCAGCCTGGGGATCACGTGAGGTGCGCCCGGCACCACGCGTACAGCGCGTCGTAGACGAACGCGCCTTTCTCGAGTAGCTGCAGATCATCCGGCTCCGCGAGCACCCCGCCGGCGCCGATCGCCTCCAGCCCCGCTCCGAGCGGGTCGGAGTCGCGGTCCTCGGCGACATCCGCTGCGTGCACGATCCTTGCGAGACGAACGAGCGCCGCATCGGACGCGAGCTCGAAGTCTTCGATCAGCACCTCGAAGCTGCACTTCCCGCCACGATGCGTGAACTCGGCGCCGGGTGCGTCGAACGATCGCGCTCCGTCGCGGCTCGCGACGTCGAGAACATCGTCCGCTGGAACGTAGAGGATCTCGGCCTCCGGGTCGATGAAGCGGCGGATCAGCCACGGGCAGGCGATCCGGTCGGTCTTCGGTCGCTCGCGGGTGACCCATCGCATAGGTCACACGCTATCGCTCGGTCAGTGTGCGCGCGACCGCCGCGCGGACCTCCGCGCGGCGGTCGCGGCCCCGCTCGGGGTCGATCGTGACTTCGACGACGCGGATCCCACGAGCGCGCGCGGCCCGCTGGACGGCCGGCAGGAGATCCTCGCTCCGCAGGACACGCTCGTGACCGACTCCCGCGGCGGCGCACACCGCACGGAGGTCGACTCGGTGCGGCGTCACGAAGAGCTCGCGGAGCTCGGGGAGCTCACGCTGCGGCAGCAACGAGAAGAGCTCGCCCCCGCCGTTCGCGAGGACCACGATGACGAGATCGATCTCGGCACGGCCCGACCACAGCAGTGCGCCGGCGTCATGCAGGAACGTCAGGTCGCCCATCAGCGCGTAGGTCGGGCCGGTCCCCGCGACCGCCACGCCGAGCGCCGTCGAGACGAACCCGTCGATCCCACTCGCGCCGCGGTTGCCGACGACGCGGAGCAGATCAGTTGCGGTCCACACGCGCGGGGGCCGTCGCGGCGCCATGAACGTGTCCAGATCGCGGACGGGGCTCGATGATCCGATGCACAAGACGGCGCCGTGGGGGAGGAACGCCGCCAGGTCCCGCGCGACGCGACCCTCGAACGGTTCGGTCCATGGATCGAGCACGCGATCGACCGAGGCGCGCGCGAGCAGGTCCGCCTGCCGCCATGCCTCGAGCCACCCACCCGGCACGGTCGGTCGGTCCTCGGCGTGCCGCTCCCAGGCGACCGCCGCGAACAGCTCCGGGTCGACGAGGATCCGCCGCTCGGCCTTCTGCTCCGGGTCGGGGTCCAGGTGCTCTCGGTCCACGACGACGAGCGATGAGCCGGCGACGAAGGTTTGGGTCGTGCGCGTCGTCGGAGCCGCGCCCACCTGCAACACGACGTCGGGGCGGTGGCGCTCCAGCCATCCCGGGTCTCCGATCAGCAGCTGCCCGGCAGCGAGCGCCCGGCCGGCTCCGCCGGCCTCGAGACGCAACCCGCTGAGCGGCTCGGCGAGCACCGGCCACCCGAGCAGCGTGCCGAGCGTGAGCAGCGACAGGGTCCGTGGGGGAGGAAGCGGGCCAAGCGTGATCACCCCTCGACGGCCGGCGTAGGTCTCCAGGAAGCCCTCGAGCGACTCGCGCGCCGCGTCCTCTTCGATACCGCGTTCCGCCGGTTCCGTCTCGTCCGCGGGGAGCGGCGGGGTCGCGACCGGCACGCCCTCCGGGACGAGCGGCTCGTCGAACGGGCAGTTCACGTGAACGGGCCCGGCCGGCGTGCCGACCGCGCCCGCGACCGCTCGGATCCCGGTGTCGTGCCACGCGCCCACATCGGCCGCGATCGCCGGCACGGGAGGCTCGAGGTAGGCGCGCGCGTACCGCCCGTAGAGGTCGGTCTGGTCGATCGTCTGGTTGGCGCCGGTCCCACGGAGGCGCGGCGGACGGTCGGCGGTGAGCACGACGATCGACGTCCGCGACTGGGACGCCTCGACGACGGCCGGGAGGTACTCGGCGGCGGCCGTGCCGCTCGTGCACGCGAGCGCGACCGGGGCGCCGGTCGCCTTCGCGATGCCAAGCGCGAAGAACGCCGCGGAGCGCTCGTCCAGGTGCATATGGGTCCGGATCCGTTCGTCGCGATCGAGCGCGAGCGCGAGCGGGGTCGAGCGCGATCCGGGTGAGAGGCACGCGTGGCGAACGCCGCGACGAGCGAGCGCCTCGACCAACGCGGATGCGCACGCGAGCGAGACGTCGCCGAGGCCCATGCCTAGACCGTGTGGGAGAGCACGAGGCCGAGCGACAGGAGCAGGCCGGTTGCCGCGTGGAGCTTGGCCGTCCCGACGAGCACAGGGATCAGGTCCGGACCGCTCGCGATCCGAGCCGCTTCCAGCGGCTGGATCGCGAGCGGCCACGCCGCGAGCCCGACCAACCCCCACTGCGTCAGGCCGACCGAGTCGTTCAACAGGTGGGCCAGGACGCCGGCGACGATCGTCCCGAAGGCGCCGACCACCATCGTTCCGTAGAGGGCACGGGCATGCTGCTCGCCGAGACGCACGGCCAGCGTTCGCTTCCCCGCGGCCTCATCCGTCGCGATGTCGCGGATGTTGTTCGCCTCCAAGATCGCGACCGCGAGCAGCCCCATGACGACCCCGCACCACCAGGAGGCCGCCGTCACGGTCTCGACCATCACGAACGTGGTCCCGCACGTCGCCACGAGCCCGAAGAACACGAACACCATGACCTCCCCGAGCCCGAGTCCCGCGTAGGGGCGGGGCCCGCCGCTGTAGAGCAACGCCGCGATGATCCCGAGACCCCCGACCACGAGCACCAGCACGGGCCGCGTCGCGATCGCGAGCGCCAGCCCGGCGAACCCGGCGACGGCGATCGACAGCAGGGCCGCGCCGAGCACCGCGCGCGGGCTCGCCGCTCCGCTCTGCGTGATCCGGGGCGGTCCGACGCGTTCGTGCGTGTCGACCCCGCGGACGCCGTCGAAGTAGTCGTTCGCGAGATTCACGCCGATCTGCAAGCCCGCGGCGACGAGCGCGGCGGCCGCGAAGCGCCACCAGATCACCTCACCGGCGGCCGCCGTGCCGACGATCACGGGCACGAGCCCGGCACCGAGCGTGCGGGGTCTCGCCCCGAGCCACCACACCCGCCATCCGGCCGCCGAGCTCACGGTCGTTTCGGGAACCTCGAGAAGTCGGGTTCGCGCTTCTGGGTGAAGGCGTCCCGACCCTCCTGCGCCTCGGGCGTCATGTAGTAGAGGAGCGTGGCGTCACCGGCGAGCTGCTGCGTGCCCGCGAGCCCGTCGACACCGGCGTTGTAACCGGACTTCAGGAGCCGGAGCGCGAGCGGAGACTTCTCGAGGAGCTCGCCAGCCCAGGAGACCGTCGTCTCCTCCAGCGTGTCCAGCGGGACGACGGCGTTCACCAATCCCCACGACAAGGCGGTCTGGGCGTCGTACTGCCGGCACAGGAACCAGACCTCCTTCGCTCGTTTCTCGCCGATCTGCCGAGCCAACAGCCCGATCCCGTAGCCGCCGTCGAATGATCCGACCCGCGGTCCCGTCTGGCCGAACCGCGCGTTGTCCGCGGCGATCGTGAGGTCGCAGCACAGATGCAGCACGTGCCCGCCACCGATCGCGTAACCGGCGACCATGGCGATCACGGGCTTGGGGAGACGCCTGATCTGGATCTGAAGGTCGAGGACGTTGAGCCGACCGATGCCCTGCTCATCCACGTAGCCGTCGTCCCCCCGGATCTTCTGGTCGCCGCCGCTGCTGAACGCCTCCGTGCCCGCCCCCGTGAGGATGACGACGCCGATCTCAGGATCGTCCCGGGCCAGCTCGAAGGCCGAGATCAGCTCTCGGGTCGTGAGCGGGCGGAACGCGTTGCGGACCGCTGGCCGGTCGATCGTGATCTTGGCCATCCCGTCCGACGTTTCGTAGCGGATGTCCGTCCAGTCACCGTGCGACTGCCACTCGACCATGTGACCACCAACTCCTAGAGCGCGTACTCGAACGGTTTAGGCTACCCGACGTGACCGTGACGGCGCATCGCCGGGCCGGTGCCGGCGAGCTGATCGCGTACGCGTTGCCCCCCGGCGAGGTCTGGCTCGAGATCCTTGCCGCGCACGCTTCCTCGGGCGCGTCCTTCTTCCCGATCGACGTTCGGCTCTCGGACCGGGAGCAGCGAGCATCGGTCGAACGGGCGCGTCCGCGGCTGCTGGTGACGCCCGACGACGAGGTGCTCTTCGCCGACGCGGCGCCCGTCGACCCCGATCGCGCTTGGGCCGTCGTCGCGACGAGCGGCGTGTCGGGGAAGCCGAAGCTCGCGGAGCTTCCCCGGACGGCTCTCGGTGCGGCCGTGGCGGGATCGCTGACGGCTCTCGATGCGTCGGCGTTCGACCCCTGGGTGGCGTGCCTGTCTCCCGCGCACGTCGGCGGGCTGCTGGTCCTGCTCCGTGGAGCGCTGGCAGGTGCTCCCGTCGACGTGCTCGACGGCTCCGAACCCGCCCGCTTGTTGACGGAGGCACCGGACGGCGCGCACGTGGCCCTGGTGCCGACCATGCTCCGCCGCTTGGTCGGGACCGCGCACGATCTCTCGCGTCTTGGGGTGCTGCTCGTCGGCGGGTCGGCGCTGGACCCAGCGCTCCGCGACGCCGCCGCCCGACTCGGCGGCCGGGTCGTGACGACCTACGGGCTCACGGAGTCGTGCGGCGGCGTCGCCTACGACGGCATCCCGTTCGAGGGGACCGAGGTGCGGATCTCGTCGACGGGTCAGATCGAGCTCACCGGCCCGACCGTGATGGAGGGCTACCGGGGCGATCCGGCGGCGACGGCCGAAGCGTTCACGGTGGACGGCTGGCTGCGGACGGGGGATCGCGGAGGGCTCGACGCCGAGGGGCGGCTCGTCGTTCACGGGCGGTCCGACGACGCGATCCGCTCGGGTGGGGAGACCGTGTGGCCCGACGAGGTGGAGGCGGCGCTGCGGTCCCATCCCGGCGTTGCCGACGTCGCGGTCACCGGGGCGCCGGATCATGAGTGGGGTCAGCGGGTCGTCGCCTGGGTCGTCCCCGTGGATCCGGCGCTCCCTCCGACCCTCGAGGAGCTCCGGGAGCACTCCCGCGAGCGTGTTGCTCGTTTCAAGGCGCCCCGCGAGGTCATCTTCGTGGATTCCCTGCCGCGCACGCCATCCGGGAAGCTTCGGCGAGCCGCCGTCCCCGGGCGAGCCACCGACGCCGGGCAATGAAGAAGGCCCGAGCGAGGGAGGGGTTCGCTCGGGCCTTCAGGTCTCCCGAGGGGCCACCGAGGGGGTGGTGGGCCCCAGGAAGGTTCCATGGCGTCGCACCCCAAACTTCGACATCCGAGTGTCGTTCTTCGATACCCGATCTCGGGTAATCCCGTCGTGGGCGGCGCGGGCCGCCGAGGTCAGCCGACCTGGATCGCGCCGTGCTTGACGGCGAACGAGACAGCCTCGAGCTTCGAGTGGACCCGGAGCTTGCCCAGGATGTTGCGCACGTGCGTCTGCACCGTCTGCGGACTGATGTACAGCTCGCGAGCGATGTCGTCGTTGCGCTTACCCTGCGCCAAGAGCCCGAGGATCTCGCGCTCGCGGTCGGTGAGGTCGCCGAGCAGCGCCATCGCGTCGCGTTGCTCTTCGCGTTGACGGGCGACCTGGGCGAGCAGCCGTGTCAGGGTCGCGGGGTCGATCAGGACCTCT
>DATAEV010000172.1:0-7533 GCA_036257875.1 Actinomycetota bacterium
GACCGTTGGTTCATGCGGCTGATGGACCGGTTCCTGTTCTTCGACGACGACGGCGAAGTGCGCGAGCTGCTCGGATCACCGTACGGCGTGGCCGTTCGGTGACCGGGGACGAGGTCGTCTCCCTCGACGGGGCTGCGGTCCATGTGGGCGGCGTCTGATCCTCGGACCCGTCGACCTGACGATCCGATCCGGGGAGCATTGGGTGATCCTCGGACCGAACGGGAGCGGCAAGACCACGTTGCTCTCGTTGGCTGCGGGGCGGCGTCAACCGTCGGCGGGGGTGGTGCGGATCCTCGGGGAGGAACTCGGCCCCGTCGACGTTCGGCACCTCCGCAGGAGGATCGGCCATGTCTCGCACGCGGTCGCTGACCGGATCCGTCCGGCCCTCGCTGTCGAAGACGTCGTGCTGACCGGGAAGGCGTCGGTGCTGGAGACGTGGTGGCAAGACCTCACGGAGGCCGACCGGAAACGCGCCCGGGCGTCGCTAGAGGACGTGGGATGCCTCGGGCTCGCCGACCGGCCGCTCGGCTCGTGCTCGTCGGGAGAGCGGCAGCGGGTACTCATCGCGCGAGCGCTTTTCGGCGCGCACCCCGTTGTTGTTGTTCGACGAGCCGGCCGCGGGGCTCGACCTACCCGCGCGCGAACGGCTCCTCGCTGCGATGACGTCGGCTGCTACCGGACCGGCCGCACCGACGACCGTGCTCGCGACGCATCATCTGGAAGAGATCCCCTCCACCGTCACCCCACGCCGCGCTGCTCGCCGCGGGCCGTGTGGTCGATCGAGGACCGGTCGAGGCGGTCCTCACCGAGAGCGCGTTGTCACGCTGCTACGGGCTGGACATCGTGGTGGCGCGGCGGGACGGGCGATGGTGGGCGGGGGCCCGCTGATCCTCACGACCGCTTGCGTCGCTTGGGGGTCATCGCTCGCCCCAGGAGCGAGACCGCCACGCTCATCGCGAGCGTGAAGAACGTCACGATCGCGACGATCGCGATGAGGAGCGCGGCGGCATCGGCCTGTTCGGGCGCCGACCCGACGGCCTTCACGATCGAGTACGCGAAGATCACGAGCCAGATGGTGGTCGGGATGGTGAACGGGAGCGTGACGAGGAACACCAGCGACGTGACGGCGATCGCCGCAGCGAGCCCTCGGTTCTCCCGCATCGGCCGAGACTAGCAGCGGAGCGACTGGGAAGATGGGCCATGCTCGACCGCGCGACCAGCACCGCTCGATCGGCGCGGCGGCTCGGCATCGTCGCCGTCTGGGTCGCCACCTTCGCGTGGGCGTGGGGCTACATCCTCGTGAAGTGGAGCACCCTCGACGGGTTGCACTTCGCGATGTTCCGGTTGTGGACCGGCGCGGCGATCTCCTGCGTCGTCCTCGTCAGCACGGGACGGCGCTTGTCACGCGGGGCCTTCCGCGCGTGTGCGCTGGGTGGTGTGTTCTTCGCTGCGGATATCGGGCTCGGGTTCACCGCGATCAAGCACACGACGATCGCCGACGTCGCGGTGATCGGCGCGCTCGCCCCGGTCGCGATCGCCATCATCTCGGCCCGTCGTCTGCACGAGCACATCGAGGGACGGGACTGGGTGTTGGTCGCGATATCGTTCGTCGGGGTCGCGGTGGTCGCGATCGCGTCCTCCGGCTTGCCGTCGTGGAGTCCCTTCGGCGACCTGCTGGCAGCGTGTGGGATCGCCACGTGGAGCGCGTACTGGTTCTTCTCGCGACACGTGCGGGAACGCGCCGACCCGATCGTCTACTTCGCCTGCGTGATGCTCGCGGCGGCCCTGGTGATGACACCGACCGCGTTCCTGCTGGCGGGTGTCCCGGCGTGGCCGAGCGCGAGGGACTGGGTCGCGATCGCCGGCGTCGCGCTCGTCCCGGGGTTCGTCGGACACACGTTGGTGATCTGGTCGCACCGGCACGTGGAATCGTGGCTGTCGGCGCTCATCACGCAGTGCACGCCCGTGATCACCGTGACGCTCGCCTGGGTGCTCCTCGGTGAGACGCTGCCGCCCCTCGCGATCGTGGGTGGAGCGATCGTGATCGTCGCGACGGGCCTCGTGCTGGTCGCGGCGGCTCGCCGGGACGGTCGCGCGGACCTGGACGAGGCCGCCGAGCGCGTCAGTTGAATCCCGCGACGGATCCATCCGGCCGCGGGGGAGGGACGCTCGTTCGGGCAGACGGCATCTTCGCGCCGCTGATGGTCAGGATCACGCCGACGGCCAGGATGACGAGACCCGCGATGAGCAGCCCGATGCCGATCGGGCCGAGCGCCGGGAGCGTGATGGACCCCGACGCGACGACCGACACCGGGGCGGTGCCGCTCGCGTTCATGATCACCAGCGTCCAGTCGCCGGCCTCGACCGGCCACGTCAGCGTCGCCGGGGACCCGTGCGCCTTCGCGACCCAGAACGATCGCGCGTCCGGCGGCGCAGGCCGCCTCGTTCCCGGCTCGGCTTCCGTTTTCATCCCCCCCGGCCAATTCACCTGAACGATCCGGTCGACCTGGACATGATCGAGGTACCGCGCCACGTCGGCGGCCGGACCGATCCCGACGAAGACGTCGCCGTCCGCGCGGTTCGCCTTGACCGTGACACCGACCGTCGCGGCGAAGCTGCCGCTCGAAGGGAGCGCTTCGCTCAGGTCGAGGGTCTCGAACACGAGTGCATGCCCGGTGCTGTCGCCCTGGGTTTGCGGCAACGTGAACGAACCGTCCGTCCCCACGAGCACGACGACGGCGATGCCACCGATCGTCATGAACAGACCGAGCAGGACCAGCGGGATCCCGAACCCGAGCTTCAACCCGCGCTTCATGCGAGCCATCCTCCCACGGGAAGGATGGCTCGCATGTTGACCCGGGCATCCCATCGGAGTAGGTGGAGCGCTGGTGGGTGAGACAGGTGGGTGAGGCGGTCCGGCTCGACGACATCGTCGCCGCCACGCCGGCGACCCGCGACCGGGTCGTCGACTTCCTCCGGGCGGCGAGCATCGTCGCCGTGGTCTTCGGCCACTGGATGATCGGGATCGTCTGGTGGCAGGACGGTGTGTTGCGAACGACGAGCGCGGTCGGCGTGACCACCGGGCTCTGGTTGGCGACGTGGTTCTTCCAGGTGATGCCGATCTTCTTCTTCGTCGGTGGGTTCTCGAACCTCGTTTCCCTCGAGGCGTCGCGACGACGCGGCGATCCCGACGGGCGCTTCGTGAAGACCAGGGTGATTCGGCTGCTGCGGCCCTCGCTCGTGTTCCTCGCGGTCTGGAGCGCGGTGATCATCGGGATGCACCTGCTCGACATCGGGGCCCCCACGGGTCCGATGATCTGGGACGGGACGACGCTCCTTCGCCTGTTCCTCCCACCCGGGGCCACGCTGCCGTTCGGGCCGCTCTGGTTCCTGGCCGTCTACCTCGTGGTCGTCTGCATCGCGCCGTGGATGGTCGATCTGCACCGCCGGTTCCGTTGGTGGGTGCCGGCCGTCATGGTGGTCGGCGCGTGCGTCGCCGACGTGATCGGCTTCGCGGTCGGGATCTCGCCCGTTCGGTGGGCGAACGTTGCGTTCGTCCTGCTGTTGCCGCACCAGCTGGGCTTCTTCTACGCCGACGGGACGTTCGCTCGGCTCCCGAAGCGCTTCTTCTGGTCGATGGTTGCGGTCGGGCTCGGCGGGCTCGTGGTCCTCACGAACCCGCCGTTCTGGAGGCTGTTCGGAGACGTCCGGTTCGACTGGTTCCCCGGGATCGGCGCCTACCCGAAGAGCCTGCTCGGCACCGACGTCGAGCTGGTCTCGAACGCGTATCCGCCGACCGTCTGCTTCCTGCTCGGTGCGATCTGGTCGATCGGGGCGGTCATGCTGCTCCGACCGTGGCTCGGGCGATGGCTCCGGCGGCCGGGTCCCTGGAAGGTCACGATCGTTCTCAACAGCGTGATCATGACGTTGTTCCTGTGGCACATGACCGCGTACCTCTTCGCGGTGTTGACGCTCTGGCCGCTCGGGCTAGGCCATCAGCACGACAGCACGGCGGGCTGGTGGCTTGAACGGCCCCTCTGGATCGGGCTCTCCGCCGTCTATCTCGTCGGGCTCGTCGTTGTGTTCGGCCGGTTCGAGCGACCGAAGCGACTCGAACGGGTCGCCGCCGTCGCCTGATCGTCGCGGTCACGGCGCGGCTGGTCTGCAACCGACGCGACGCGGGTCCGCGATGCTACCTTCGGGCATCGTGGATGTCGCCGAACGAGAGCCCGGAAGCGCAGCGATGGGCTCGCGAGCGCTCCTGCTTGCCGGCCTCGGCATCCTGTTCATGGCGATCGTCGCCGCGACCCCGGGCTCGCCGTACCAGCCGCCGCTCCCGACGGGCGGACAGCCCCACGGGATCCTCCGCGACGTCGCCGTGGCGCTCCACCTCGATCGTCTCCAGGGCGACCCGTTGCTCGCGATCGGCGTCCTGGCCGCCCTGCTGGCGACCGCCGCGTTCCTCCTGCTGCTGCGCGAAGCCTTCCGCGGAAGGGTGTCGGTCGGGGCGGTCGCGGTCGTCGTGGTCGCCGCGCACGCGCTGTTGCTGTTGGTCCCCTTGCTCTTCTCGCGCGACGTCTACTCGTACGCGTTCTACGGTCGGATCGCCGGGATCTACGGCGGCAATCCGTACGTGCAGACGCCGCTCGATCACTCGGGTGACATGCTCTGGAACTTCGTCGGCTCGGAGTGGGTCAACACCCCGGCGTATTACGGGCCCGCGTGGACGTCGCTCTCGGCCGTCCTGTCGAAGATCCTCCCGAGGCCGATCGACGACGTCCAGGCGTACCGGTTCATCTCGATCGCGGCGAGCCTCCTGACGTGTGGCGTGATCGTCTGGGTCGTCCATCGGGTCTGGCCGCAGCGGACCGCCTTCGCGCTGGCCGCGTTCGGCGCCAACCCCGTGGTCCTCTTCCACTCGGTCGCGAGTGGACACAACGACCTCCTCGTGGCACTCGGGATCGTGGGCGCCTACGCGTTGCTCCTCTCGAAGCGAGAAGCGGCGGCGGTTGCCGTCCTCACGCTTGCGACGCTCGTCAAGGTGACCGCGCTCTTGCCGCTGATCTTGCTGCTGGTCTGGTGCGTGGCGCGCCGAGCGCCCGAGGAGCGACGCGCCGCGTTCGTGTCTCGCGTTGGCCTCTCCGCCGGGATCGGTCTGCTCCTCGCCGTGCCGTACTTCCAACTGCACGACCCGACGCTCGGGATGGTGGGGTTGGCGAGCCGGAGCGGCTGGTTCGCGCCCACCAGGGCGATCACCCGTCTGGTCAACGGCGCGACCTTCCATACGTTGGGATGGGTGGTGAGCCTCGGAGCGCTGAGCCTGTTGGCCTGGAGCGTCTGGTCGCTCGCCCGAGTCGTCTGGCGCCGGACGTCGACCGGAAGCATGTCGGGGAACGAGCTGGGGGCGGTCTGGGGGTGGGCGTTGGTGCTCCTCCTGCTCCTCGGGCCGGTCCTGCTGCCTTGGTACATCGTGTGGGGGCTGCCCTTGGTATGGGCGCTTCCGAGGGTGCCGCGGATCACGATGCTCGCCGCGAGCGCGATGCTCGGCGTCACGCTCTGGTCGGAGGAGCCGCTCCGCTACCCGGGCGCGTTCGACCTGAATCTGCTGGTGGGATACCTCGTCGTCGTCCCCGTGCTCCTCGTGATGCTCGTGCTCGTGATCCAAGACCTCCGGTCACGGATCGAGCACGGCCGCCCGTTCGACGACGGGGTTCCGCCGACCGCGACGACGACGCTCGCCGGCCAGACGCAGGGCAAGGAGCGCGTACCCGATCCCGCCGGCGAGGGCGCAGGCCATGCTGGCGACCCATCCTCGACGGGGGTCGGCGCCTAGGAGCTCGAGCCCGAGCGCGACGAGCGTCAAGGTCGCCGATCCGAGCGCGGGCGAGACGGCGAGCGTTGCGGCAGCGTCACGCGAGGATCCGCCGAAGGCCCACCACGCCCATCCCGCGCCGATCACGATCAGCAAGAGGAACGTGCGGATCGTCGAGCGCACGATCGTTGAAGGGTCGGACGGGGCGAGCTCGCCGGGATCGGACGGGAGCGGTCCGATCACGGGGACGTTCGTCGCGATCGTCCCGTCCCACGTCGTGAGACCGGGCGTCGTCATCGCGGATAGATCGCGGTCGAGCCCGGGTGCGACGAAGATCGCGCGCGGACCCGGCGGGATCTGAGCGAGGGAGTCGGCAGAGGCCCGGTCGAACACGGGATCGCCGCGGACCGTCGGCCGCCCCGCCAGCAGGTCCTCCGCGCGTCCGAGGAAGATCGATACGTCTCCGGCGCGATCCGGGGGGATGGCTGCGCGGACCGTGTTGAGCCCGTGGGAGAGGTGGAACAGCGCGTAGTCGATGCCTGCGGGGTCATCGGCGACGAACACGAGCGGGGTCCCGGGCGGGGTCGTCGCCGCGATCCGGCCCGCGGTCGTCAGCTCGTTGAGCTCGTCCGGGGAGACGTAGGTGGGCTGCGCGCGCCAGTCCCGCATCGCCGGGTAGACGATCAGCGTGACGAGCACGATCGCGATCGGCCACGCGAGCGCCGGCCGGCGGAGCCGGTCGCCGATCCACACCAGACCGAAGCCGGCGAGGATCGGGAGACAGAACGCGAAGGTGAGGATCCGGTCGGGCGGGAAGAGGCCGGTCAGCATCCCGACCGGCAGCGCGAGCGCGCTGACGACGGCCCACGCGACGAGGAACCGCCGAGCGAAGCCGCGGGCACGGAAGCTCCCCGCAACGGCGAGCGAGGTCGTCATGATCGGGGCGTATCGCCGCCAGTTCCGGACGAGGCGATCCACGTACAGGCTGCGGAGCTCCGTCCACTGGCCGGTCCGTCGGAGCATCGCGTCGAGCGAGGTGTCCCCCGGGAGCCGAGCGGGGCCGATCAGACACGCGAGGATCCCCCCGAGAACGACCGCGGCGCCACCCCCGAGCGCGGCGAGGACGCGGCCCGTGTCGGCCCGGGCGGCCGATGGACGGTCGCTCGGCTCCGCACGGCCGTCCCACCACGACCACGCGGCGGTCGCGACGAGCACGGCGACGGCAACCAGGAAGAACTCCGGGTGCGCGAGACCCCCACCCGCCAGGAGCACCCCCGCCGCGACGGTTCCCCGCCGCGTGCGGCGGGCGAGGGCCGCCGCCGCGGCGAGGAACGCCGCGACGAGCGCGAGGTTCGCGAGGTAGCCGCCGCCCAGGAAGGTGGTCCACGCGCCTGCCAGCACCGCCCCGGCGAGCCACGCGAGCCGGGGTGTCTCGCCGCGGCCGCGCGCCAGCGCGGCCGCGGCGAGCGCGCTCGCCGGCATCAACGCGTACTGCACCCCGGCGACGGCGGGCACCAACCCGATCCCGAGCGCGCTCGCGACGGTCGGGATCAGCGCCGGCGTGCCGGGCCGCTCGCCGACGAGGGACAGCCCCTCGGCGGCGCCGACCCGAGACCACCAGAGGTAGACGGGCATGTCGGGCCCGACCGCCACGGCGTAGTGGTGGACCAGCGTGGGCCAGACCGCGACGCGAAGGAACACGGCTCCGAGCACGACGACGA
>DATAEV010000075.1:0-7079 GCA_036257875.1 Actinomycetota bacterium
GAACGCGAGGGGAACGCCACCGCGCTCGAGGATCCGCCCGTCATCCTGGATGTGGAAACCGGGATCGCGCCAGACGAAGCGAACGATCTCGTTCCAGTCGGCGGTCACGCGGCCGTGATCGGCCAGCTCGTGCGCACGCAGCAGTTCGACGACCGCGGCCAGGTCGGAGAGCGACGCGGCTCGGTCGCGATACTCCGGACGCACTACTCCCCGACGGCCTTCTTCCGCGCCGCCGGCTTCTTCGCGGCCGGTTTCTTCGCGGGAGGCTTCTTCTTGGCCGGGGCCTTCTTGGACGCCGGCTTGCGCGAGGGAGCCGGCTCGTCCGCCTCCTTCTTCGCCGCGGCGACCGACGCCTTGAGCGCCTCCATCAGATCGACGACCTTGGCGGTCGGCTCGGGAGCGACGACCTCGATCTCCTGCCCGTTGAGCTTGGCTTCGACGATCTGGAGCAGCGCTTCTCGGTACTCATCGGAGTACTCCTCCGGGTTCCACTCCCCGGAGAGCGACTCGATCAGTTGCTTCGCCATCTCCAGTTCCTGACCACGGACCTTGGCGCTCACGTCGACGCCGCCGAAGTCGGCCTCGCGGATCTCGTCCGGCCAGTACATGGTCTCGAGCACGAATGCCTCATCCTTGAATCGGAGCGCGGCGAGGTGCTCCTTGTCCCGGAAGCTGACCTTGGCGATCCCCACGCGACCGTCATCCGCCATGGCCTCGCGGAGCAAGGCGTACGCCTTGGCACCGGTTTCCTCGGGGACGAGGTAGTAGCTCTTCTTGAACATCACCGGATCGATCTCTTCCAGATCGACGAACCGGTGGATGTCGATGGCCCTGCTGGACTCGACCGGGATCGCGTTCAGGTCTTCGTCCGTGAGGACGACGTAGCGGTCCTTCTCCACCTCGTAGCCCTTGACGATGTGCTCGAAGGTGACCTCTTCGCCGTCCTTCTCGCACATGCGCTTGTAGCGGATGCGGCCACCGTCCTCATCGTGGAGCTGGTTGAACCGCAAGGTCTTCTCTTCGGTCGCGGGGTAGACGGCGACCGGGATCGTCACGAGGCCGAACGAGATGGCCCCTTTCCACATGGCTCTTGGCATGGCTCGCCCTCCCTGAGATGGACCGTACGCAGCAGGAAGCGTCAGTCTAGCGGCGCCGCCCGACACGGCGGGAGGCAGCTCGGTGAACCCCCTGAAGGGCGCGTCGCCGACAGCCGATGCGCGGAAGCGCTTCCCGACTACCATCGTTCCCATGCCGAAGCGAGCCCGCGGGAGCGGCGGCCCCGCCTTCACGGTTGAGCTCCCACGGCCGCTCGAGACCCGTAAAGGCGAGCGCGACGCATGGTGGATCGAGCTGCCCGAGCGGGAGCTCAGGCTCTCCAACCTCGACAAGGTCTTCTGGCCGGACGAGGGGTACACGAAGGGCGATCTGATCGCCTACTACTTCAACGTCTCGGACCTGCTGCTCCCGCACCTCCAGCGACGGCCGCTCACGATGAAGCGGATGCCCGACGGGATCCACGGCGCCGACTTCTACGAGAAGTCGGCGCCGTCCCACACGCCGGACTGGGTCCATCGATGCACCGTCCTGTCGGAGGACGCGAAGACGGGGCGGATCGACTACCTGACCGTCGACGACCTCCCCACGCTCCTCTTCGTCGCGAACCTCGGGGCGATCGAGATGCATCCGCTGCATTCGCGATGTGAGGATGTCGAGCACCCCGATTACCTGTTCTTCGATCTGGACCCGTTCCCCCCGTACACGTACGACGACGTGCTGAACGTGGCCCGGCACATCGAGGTCCTGCTCCAACAGCTCGGCATGACCGGGTTCCCGAAAACGAGCGGGGCCACCGGCCTGCAGATCTACGTCCCTTTGGAGCAGGGCGCCTACACGTACGCGGAGGCGCGCGCGTTCGTCGGGGCCTGCGGGCGGATGATCAAGGAGGCGGACCCCGACAAGGTGACGATGGCCTGGCGGGTCGCCGACCGCTCCGGGAAGATCTTCATCGACCACAACATGAACCGGCAGGGGGCGAACATCGCCGCGGCGTATTCGCTGCGGCCCGAGCCTCGCGCGCCGGTCTCGACCCCGCTCGCCTGGGACGAGGTCCGTGCCGGCGGCTTCGAGCCGCAGGACTTCCGGATCGACAACGTGTGGGAGCGCTTCGCGAAGGTCGGCGACCTGTGGGCGGGCGTCCGCGAGGGGCCGGGGGCCGACCTGGCGGCGGCGCTGGGAGCGCTCGGGGTCGAGGTGGAGGAGGACGACCCCGTCCGGGGCCCGCTCCCCCGGACCGCCGCGCCGAGCGTCGAGACCAAGACCTCGGATGAGATCGCGCTGGCGTCGAAGGACCCGGCCCTGTTCGAGTACGTCCGCCGCCGAGCGTTCGGTCCCGAGGGCACGACGGAGCCAGCGCCGGGCGACGAGGCGGGCACCGGCAACTCGTTCGTGATCCACAAGCACCGCGCGACGCGCCTGCACTACGACGTCCGCCTCGAACGCGACGGCGGATTGCCCTCCTGGGCGGTCCCGAAGGGCCTGCCGATCACGAAGGGCGAGAAACGGCTCGCGGTCCAGACCGAGGTCCATCCCCTCGAGTACGGGTCGTTCCAGGGCACGATCCCGGAAGGTCACTACGGCGCGGGCGAGGTCCGGATCTTCGACGACGGTTGGTACGAGCCGATCGAGTGGACCGATACGAAGGTGTCGTTCCGGCTCCACGGGCGGCGCTATCCGGGGCTCGAGTTCCACTTCGTGAAGACCCGAACGGACTGGCTCGCGTTCCTCGCCTCGAACCAGACCGCGCCGCTGATCGCCTCGCCCCCCCGGTTCACGCCGATGCTCGCGGAGGGTGGTGGGCATCCCTTCGACCACCCCGCGTGGTGGTTCGAGCCCAAGCTCGATGGGATCCGGTGCCTCGCCGAGATGACGACCGGCGACACCGTCCTTCGTTCGCGCACCGGGCGCGACATGACCGCGCAATATCCCGAGCTCCACATGGTGCACGAGCTGGTCGACGAGGTGAATGCGGTGATCGACGGCGAGATCGTCGCGTTCGACGCGAGCGGGCGGAACTCGTTCGAGACGTTGCAGCAGCGGATGAACCTGGCGAACCCCCGCCAGATCGAACGGACGCGCGCGCAGATCCCGGTGGCGCTGGTGGTGTTCGACCTTCTGTGGCTGGACGGCCGGGACACGACCGGGCTCGCGCTCGAGGATCGGCGGGAGCTGCTGCGCCTCGTCGTGGAGCAAGACGATCGGCTCCAGCTCGTGACCTCGGTCGAGGGTGAGGGCATGGCCCTGGTGGATGCCGTGCGGGTCCAAGGGCTCGAGGGCGTCGTTGCCAAGCGGCTCGGCTCCCCGTACCTCCCGGGTCGACGGACGGACGCGTGGCGCAAGATCAAGCTCCGCGACACGCAGGACTGCGTGATCCTCGGGTACACGCCGGGCGAACGTGGTCGGAGCGCCACGTTCGGCGCCGTGCTCGTCGGCGCCTACGACGGCGGCGCGCTCCGGTGGATCGGTCAAGCCGGGAGCGGCTTCACGGACCAGATGCTCACGAGCGTCCTCGAGCAGCTCCGGCCGCTCGTTCGGCCGACCCCGCCGATCGACGACCCCGAGCTCGCCCGCGTCAAAGGCGCGGTGTTCGTCGAGCCGGAGGTCGTCTGCGAGATCGAGTACGCCGAGATCACGAAGGGCACGAAGAAGATGCGCGCGCCGGTGTTCAAGCGGCTCCGGCCGGACAAGCTCCCGGAAGACTGCGTGCTCGAGCCGGTGAGCGAAGTCAGCAGGTAGGCTCCCGCGGACCATGTGGGGACGCATCGTCTTCGGAACGGACGGGTCACCGGCCGCGACGCGCGCGGGCGAGGTCGCCGCGACGATCGCGCGGGCGACATCCGCGAAACTGATCGCGACGAGCGGGTATCGCGCGTCCTCCGTCGGCGCGGAGGAGCGGCTCGCGGAAGCGCTCGACGTCGCCGAGGCAGCCGGGATGCGGCGAGCCCGGCTCGAGGCGGAGGCGCTCCCGGGTCGCGCCGGCGACGTCTTGGTGGGCGTCGCCGAAGCGCAGGACGCGGGGCTGATCGTGGTCGCGCGCGGCGAAGACCAGACGCTGTCCGACCTCTCGCGCTGGCTGACCCATCATGCGCCGTGTGATCTGTTGATCGTCGCGTCGGGGTCGCGGGACCCGCACGCACCGTACGGACGGATCGTGATCGCGAGCGACGGCAGCGCGACGGCCGACCGGGCGGCGCGCAAGGGCTTCGACCTCGCGCGCGAGGTGCTCGCAAGCGTGACCCTCGTGTTCATCGGGCATCCGAAGACCGGCAAGCTGGTGATGGAGGACACGATCGACGTCTACGGACGGGGGATCGAGACCGAGGTCCGCCTGCTCGAGGGCGACCCCGCGCAGCAGATCCTGCAGACGGCCGAGGACGTCGATGCGGAGCTCGTCATCGTCGGGAACCGCGGCCTGCAAGGGGCGAAGGGGTTCCTCCTCGGCTCGGTCCCCGAGAAGGTCGTCGAGGGGACGCGCCGAGACGTCCTGGTCTGTCGCACCGTGATGCAGATCGCGTCCGAGCTGGGTCCCGGCGAGGGCGGCGTGATCGAACGTCGCGGCGAGAAGCTGGCGGTCTCCGTCGACGAGACCGGCACGCAGCACCTGCTGTCCGCTCGATGCACGCACCTCGGATGCACGGTCGCGTGGAACCCGGCGGAGCACACCTTCGACTGCCCGTGCCACGGCTCGCGGTTCTCCCCGACCGGTGAGGTCGTGAACGGGCCGGCCGCGAGGCCGCTGCCGCCCGCGTGAAACGCGGGCGGCAGCTCAGTGCGGCTGGAAGACCATCAGGTACAGGATCGCGGCGAGGCCGATCCCGCCGATCGCCGACAGCACATGTGCCGTCGGCGATCGCAGGATCTCGGTGAGCTCTTCGTCGGAGACGCGCGGGACGCCCGAAGGCCGGACCGCGCACGCCTCTTTCACGCGGGCGAAGTACGGCCGCGCGATCGCACCCATCGAGGCGGTGATCGCCAGGAGGATCACGATCGCCAGCCAGAGCCACCAGCGGGAGAACGCGGCGAACTTGAGTCCCAGGAGCACGCCGGTCACGACGATCGCGCCGAGCGAGACGTACATCGGCAGGATCGTTTCGCCGGACAGCGTGATGAGATCGACGATCTTCTTCCGATCGCGCTCGCGCCTGATCCGGTACAGGACCGTCATCGAGGTGCCGTGCGTCCCGAGGAGCGCGAGGACCGACGCGATGTGCAGGAAGAGCAGCCACCTCGTGTACATCGCGCGAAGGATAGCGGGTGGGAGGCGCGTCCCGAGACGTCAGAAGGGCTCGTAGCCGGCACGCGCCAGCATCGCCCGAGCCTCGCGATCCTCGATGCCTCGGTCGAGCAACTCCTGGTAGAGGCGGATCGCGCCGAGCTGCCGCCCGCACCGCGGGCAGTACTGGTACCCGGCGTCGAAGGGAGTTTCGCACCAGGGGCATTGGGTGACCTCGACCGTGCGTCCCGGTTGGAGCCCCGCGTCGGCGAGCGCGTCCACGTACCCCTTGCCGTAGTCCCACTGGATGTACTCGTCCTCGTGGATGTTGAACGCGGGCTCGTGCATCCTCGGCTCACCCGTGTCCAGCATGTGCTCGAGGTTGTCCTGGAGGAGGTCCCATTCGTAGAAGTGGTTCTGCCCGCAGTCCTGGCACGCGATCACGACACCCTTGACGCCCTGCGGTGAGAAGACATCGTGCATCTTGCCGAGGTCCTCCAGATCGGCCTCGACGTCACGGCGCTCCTGCGGTGAGAGCTCGTACGGTTCCGGCTCCTCCGCGGCGGGGAATCCCTCTTCCATCACGCTTCCTCGTCTTCGTCCTCGTCAAGCAGGTGGAAGGCCTTGAACCCCTCGGCGTAGGCGTAGCCGGATCCGCTCTGCGCCCCAAGCGCTTCGGCTCGTTCCCGGACGAAGGTCGTTGCTCCCTCCGTGTGCTGGGAGACGTGCTCGGCGAGCGAAGCGAGCTTCGCGTCCAAGGTCTCCGTGATGTCCACGTACGTGTCCGGCTCGTTCATGGCGAGCCACAGGTTCGGCACCTCGAAGGGCTCCAGCCCTTCGTCCAGCAGCTCGGGGAACATCGGCCGCGACGGGGCATCCGGCATGACCGCCGTGAGCGCGAGGAGTCCCGCCTGCTTGTGGTCCCAATGGTTGATGTAGCCGCTCCCGAACCACAGCCGCGAGGGATCGGGCGCCACCAGGACCTCCGGCCGCAGGCGCCGCACCTCCCGGCACACCTTCCGGCGCGTGTCGAGCGTCACCTCGAGCATGCCGTCGACCTCGCCGAGGAACGTGACGCTCTGCACGCCGAGGACGGCGGCGGCGGCACGCTGCTCGCGCTCGCGGACAGGACGAAGCTCCTCGCGCGTGACCCCCAGCTCGTTCGACCCGGCCGACCCGTCGGTGATCACGACGTAGTGGACGTCACACCCATCCCGCGCCCACCGCGCCACGGTGCCGCCGCACATGAACTCGGCGTCGTCGGGGTGCGCGAAGAGCACGAGCGCGCTCGCGAAGGTCCGTTCGGCCATGACCCTTCCAGCCTACCGACCCTCGAACGCTCCGTGAGCATCCTTCCCCGTTGGTTGCCGGAGCGGCCGGCGAGGGGCGTCAGCCGGATGGCTGAGGAGCGTCGCTAGGAGCCAGGAGATCCGACGGGCTCCGCGTCGCGCCGATACACGCGCATCGGCATCCCGTTGCGGGGTCGCAGCGTGACGACCGGCTGGAGCTCCACGCGGTGCGCCGGGTCGTGCTCGAACCGCCATCTCCGACCGATCGTCGCGAGCACGACACTCGCTTCGAGCTCGGCGAACCCCTCGCCGATGCACATCCGAGGACCGCCGCCGAAGGGCAAGAACGCGTGTCGGTTTGCGACCGGCTCCCCGTCGACCCATCGCTCCGGCCGGAAGGCCGTCGGCTCGGCCCACCAACGAGGATCGTGATGGACGAGCCAGGGGGACACGATCACGACGGCACCCGCGGGGATGCGGACGCCGTCGGCGACGTGCTCGGAGAGGACTCGCCTCCCGAT
>DATAEV010000198.1:0-2893 GCA_036257875.1 Actinomycetota bacterium
GCCCGGCGCTGGAACTTCATGAAGCTCCAGCCAGCGGTCGCCTTCGGGACCCGGATCTCCGTGAGGACCTCGTCGGGTGCCAGCGCCGTTTCGAACAGCGAGGTGAAGAAGTCGCCGGCCGGGATCGTTCGGCTCCCACCCGGGCCCTGCGCGACGAACTCAGCGTCGAGCGCCAGCAGGACGGTCGGCATGTCGCCGGCCGGGTCGCCGTGCGCGACCGATCCGCCGATCGTGCCCATGTGGCGCACCTGCGGATCGCCGATCTCGCCCGCCGCGTGCGCGACGATCGGACAGAGCTGTTGGAGCGCCTCGGCGTTCGCGACGCCGTGATGCCGCGTGAGCGCTCCGACCGCGACCCGGTCGCCGTCCTCGCGGACGTAGGACAGGTCGGAGAGCCGGCCGATGTCCACGAGCGTGGAGGGACGCGCCACCCGCAGCTTCATCGCCGGGAGCAGCGAGTGGCCGCCGGCCAGGAGCTTCGCGTCCTCGCGAGAGCCGAGCAGCGAGATCGCCTCGTCGACGGATCCGGCCCGCACGTAGTCGAACGCCGCGGGGATCATGACCGACCGCCTTTCGCCCGCCGGATCGCGTTCCAGACGTTCTCGGGAGTGGCAGGTCGCTCGACCTGTGTGACGCCGAGATGCGAGAGCGCATCGACCACCGCGTTGAGGACCGCCGGCGGCGATGCGATCGTGCCGGTCTCACCCACGCCCTTGATGCCCATGTCGTTCGTCGTCGACGGGGTGACGTGGTTCCCCGTCGTGATCGATGGAACCTCGGTCGCCGACGGGACCGCGTAGTTCGTCATCGACGAGCTGAGCAGCTGGCCGTTCTCGTCGTAGACCGCCTCCTCGTACAGCGCCTCGCCGATCCCCTGGGCGACCCCACCGACCACCTGACCCTCCACGATCATCGGGTTGACGACCGGTCCCACGTCGTCGACGGCCACGTACTTCGTGACCTCGACCTCACCGGTCTCGGTGTCCACCTCGACCGCGCAGATGTGCGCACCGAACGGGAACACGAGGTTCTGGGGATCGAAGAACGCGGACTCTTCGAGTCCCGGGTCCGTCCCTTCGGGGAGATCGTGCCCGCGCCAGGCCGAGAAGGCGATCTGCGGGATCGTCCTGGTCACCGAGGGCGCGCCGCGCACGGAGAAGGTGCCGCCCTCGTACTTCAGGTCGGCGTCGGAAACCTCGAGCTCGTGGGCCGCGATCCTCCTCGCCTTCTCGACGATCTTCGACGTGGCTCGGTGCAGGGCGGGCATGCCGACCGCGGCGCTCCTGCTGCCGTACGTATCCCAGCCGCTCGGCGCGACGTCGGTGTCTCCGAACAGCACCTCGACGTCCTCGATAGGTACACCCAGATCGTCGCCCACGACCTGCGCGAACGTCGTCTCGTTCCCCTGGCCGTGCGGCGTGTTCCCGATCACCGCGACGACCTTCCCGGTGGGGTGGCACCGGACCGTGGCCGCCTCCCAACCCCCGCCGGCGTACTTGAGGATGCCGCCGATCACGCGCGACGGGCCCCACCCGCAATTCTCGAGGTAGGTCGAGAAGCCGATCCCGAGTTGCTTGGTGTCTCCGTTGTCCCGGCGAGCTTCCTGCTCCTTCCGGAGCTGCTCGTAGTCGAAGAGCCCGAGCGCCTTGTCGAGGGTCGCCGGGTAGTCGCCGGAGTCGACCATCAGCCCACCGATCGACTGCGTCGCCTCGGTGAACGGCGGCATGAAGTTCATCCGGCGGATCTCGACGACGTCCTTGCCCACCCGCCGTGCGAGCGCATCGATCGCGCGCTCGATCGCTTGCGTGGCCTCGGGACGGCCGGCGCCTCGATAGGCGTCGACGGGCGTCGTGTTCGTGAAGACCCCGATGATCTCGGTCTTGTACGCGACCCCCCCGTAGCAGCCGCAGAACAGGAAGCCGCCGAGGACGGGCGTCCCCGGCGCGATGATCATCAGGTACGCGCCCATGTTCGCGTGGACCCGCACGCGGTACCCGAGGATCTTCCCGTCCTCCTGCGCGGCGATCTCCACGTCCTGGATCTGGTCGCGTCCGTGGTGGGTCGCGGTGTAGCCCTCGGACCTCGATTCGGTCCACTTGATCGGCATCCGGAGCCGCCGGGCCAGCTCGAGCGCCAGCGCCTCCTCCGGGTACACCTGGAGCTTCGAACCGAAGCCACCGCCCACCCGGGGCGCGATGATCCGGAGCTTCGACTCCGGGACCCCGGTTGCGATCGCCATGGCCGTGCGCAGGATGTGGGGGATCTGCGTCGAGGACCACATCGTGAACTGTTCGGCGGCCGGGTTCGGCTGCACCAAGATCGAGCGGGGCTCCATCGCGTTCGCGATCAGCCGGTGCACCTTGTAGTGCTCCTTCACGACGACCGGCGCGTCGGCGAACACCCCCTCGACGTCGCCTTGCACGTTCGCCCACGCGTACGACTCGTTCGTCCCGAACTCCTCGTGGACGAGGGGCGAGTCATCGGACAGCGCCTCGTGCATATCCACCACCGCGGGGAGCGGCTCGTAGTCGACCTTCACCGCCTCGACGGCGTCCTCCGCGATCGCCCGCGACCGCGCGACCACGACCGCGACGCCATCACCTTGGTATCGGGCCTTGTCGGTCACGAGGGGGTAGTGGAGCGGGTTGTGCAGACCCTCCGTCACCGGCCAGGCCATCAGGAGGGGCCCCGCCCAGTCGAAGTCCGAACCGGCGAACGCCGCGACGACGCCGTCCATCGCCGTCGCCTCCGAGACGTCCACGCTCTTGATGCGCGCATGCGCATATGGACTCCGAACCACGGCCATCCACAGCATCCCCGGCACCGAGAGGTCGTCCGTGTACCTCGCGGATCCGGTCAGGAACTCAGGATCCTCTTTCCGGAGGACCGCTTG
>DATAEV010000200.1:0-8689 GCA_036257875.1 Actinomycetota bacterium
CGCCGACCTGAAGGAGGACCCATGGTGCAGCCGACGGCCACGGAACGGGCCACGGAACACAAGACGAGCAACGCCTACGACCTGTTCATCCTGGTGCTGACGGTGCTCTCGCTGCTGATCATGGCGGCGCTGTTGCTTCCGCTAACGAGGCCACCACGACGCTCCTGACCAAGTACGACAACATGATCTGCGTCGTCTTCCTGATCGACTTCGCCTTGAACCTCGCGCGGTCGCATCCGAGGCGCGAGTAGGTCGTCCGCCAGCGCGGCTGGCTCGATCTCCTCGGCTCGATCCCCACTCTCGGCATCTTCTCGATCCCCACTCTCGGCATCTTCAAGTACACGGCCCTGCTTCGGCTGGCCCGGATCAGCCGGCTGGCACGCATCACGCGGCTGCTTCGAGGCAAGAAGAGGAACGAGCTCGCCGCCGACGTGCTTCGGAACCGGGGCAGTACGCGGCGTTCATCACGGTATTGGCCGCCTTCATCGTGCAGACGTTGAGCAGCGTGCTCGTCCTGCAGTTCGAGTCCACGTCTCCGGATGCCAACATCACGACCGGAGGCGACGCGTTGTGGTGGTCGGTCGTGACCATCACGACGGTCGGCTACGGAGATACGTATCCCGTGACGACCGCAGGACGGATCACGGGCGTGTTCGTGATGTTCGCCGGCGTCGGCATCATCGGCGCTTTGGCGAGCATCTTAGCCAGCGTCCTGGTGCCCGGTCCGTCCACCGACGGATCGGGCGACGAAGGATCCGCGCGGCCGACGATGCAGGAGGAGCTCGCCGGCATCCGATCTGAACTCGCAGCTCTTCGAAGGACGATCGGCGGCGCGTCAGACGATCCGTAAGCGGGAGCCGCAGTACCTTCGGAACCGGTTGAGCGGTCGAACGCTCAGGTTCCGTCGAGGCAGCCAGCGCTCGCCGCGGACAGGCCGGGGATCGTCAACCCACGGCCGCCGTTCACGAAGTCGTACGCGATCCCCTTCCACGTCCCCGGAAGTCCCTTGTACGAATACGCCTTCGCGTGCGTCCCGTCGTACTGGAACCCGACCCAATCGGGTGAAACGAACCCGTTCGTGTCGTACGGGGCGACCGCGGCCAATCCACGCCCGAACCGCCGATCCTCGACCACGAAGCGCCCTTGGAACGCAAGGTCGTCCTTGGCATACAGCTTCACGTACCAACGACGGATGTCCATCAGGTAGTTCTTGTCGCTGGGGGGCGACTCGGGTCCGACGAAGATTCGCATGTCGACCACCTCGAGTGGCCCGGCGACGCCCGTGGCCTTCCGGATCACCGCGAGCGGGGTGTCCCACAGGGTCGACCCGTTCGGCGGCGTCGACCACCCCCCTTCACACGTCGCGCTGGACACCCCGACCGTCGGTGGAGGCGTGGCGGGAACCGCGGGCCGCGTAGGCGGCGCCGATGAGACCGTCTTGGAGCTCGCGGGCACCGGGCTCGGGATCGTCGCGGTCGGCGAACCGTCGCCGCCCACGCACGCCGATTCCGTGAGCGCGAGGAGCGTCAGACAACACAGGAAAACGATGATCCTTGTCACGGGCGGGACTCCGGGGTGGGGTCGAGGCTCTGGGAGGATACCGGCCCGATGGACGAAGAACGCCGGGCCAGCCACCCGCTGCCGATCTCCCGCCGCCGCTTCCTCGAACGATCCGCGATGGCGGTGGCCGGCGGCACACTGTTCGCGTGCACGGGCGGCAACATCGTCCCGCACGTCTCGGACCGCACCACCGCGATCCAGACGAGATGGCCGATCAAGCGCGTGGTGTACGTCATGCTCGAGAACCGGAGCTTCGACAACCTCTTCGGACGGTTCCCGGGGGTCGAGGGGACGACGATGGGCGTGCTGGACGGAGCCGAGGTCCCGCTCAAGCGATGCCCCGACTGGCTGCCGGGTGACCTTCCGCACGACCGGGCCGCGGCGCTCAACTGCTGGAACGGCGGCAAGCAGGACGGGTTCGGGACCGCCTCCTACGGCGATCCGTGGGCCTACACGCAATTCGAAGGCAACGAGGTGCCCAACTACTGGCACTGGGCCCGCGAGTACGCGATCTCCGACCACTTCTTCTCGTCCGCGAACGGCCCGTCGTATCCGAACCACTTCTTCTTCATCGCGGGCACCTCGGGCGGTGCGATCGACAACCCGGAGAACATCAAGACGAGCCCCATGGACGACGGCAAGCAGTTCAAGAGCTGGGGATGCGACGCGGTCGGGGACGACGTCTTCGTGCTCACGCTCGACGAGCACGGTCAGCTCGCGAAACACGGCAGCTGCTTCGATTTCCGCACGGTGGGAGAGCAGCTCACCCACCGGGGCGTGGATTGGACCTTCTACTCCGCAGCGCCGGGCACGCCTGGCTACTTCTGGAACGCCTACAACGGGGTCGGTCAGGTCTTCCACACCGACCTGTGGCAGGAGCACACCCGCGACGTGGAGACGGTGATCGATGATGCGCGGGCCGGAAAGCTGCCGGCCGTCACCTGGGTCACCCCGCGGTTCGAGCTCTCCGACCATCCGCCGGGCAGTTCCGCCTTCACGCACAACTGGGTCAGCGATCTGATCGAAGCGACCATGAAGAGCGACGCGTGGGAGCAGACCGCGATCTTCCTCACATGGGACGAATGGGGCGGGTTCTACGACCACGTCCGTCCGGTCGTCGTCGATCCGGTCGGACTCGGCTTCCGGGTCCCGCTGCTCACGATCAGCCCGTACACCGTGCGCGGGACGATCGACGACGTCACCGGGGAGTTCTCCACCCCACTGCGGTTCATCGCCGACAACTGGGGGCTCCCGTACCTCACCGACCGGATCGCGAACACGCACAACTTCGAGCATGTCTTCGACTTCACGAAGCCGCCGCGTCCACCCTCGGTCACGGGGGTCCGGGTCAAGACCTTCGGGCGGTTCGATCAGTTCCCGGAGAACTATCCCTGGCCCGCCGGAACCGTTCCCGACCCGTCGTCCTTCTGAGGCTCAGCCTCCGCCGATCGGGTTCGGCACGTATTGCTTGACCAGGTTGAGGGCGTTCAGGACCGGATAGGACAGCGCCGCGATCCCGAGCAGGATCGACATGACCGTCGTGCTGCCGCCCCTGCCCCCCAGGCCGCCGACGATCCCGAGCACGACCGCGATCCCGCCGAAGACCATGGCGAGCAATCCGAGCTGGTCGGCCATCTGCCCGCCGGCCGCGAGCTGTTGGGAGTACTTCCCCAACAGGGTGCTGTCCGGGTTGAAGTGGTAGATCCACAGGACGACGCTGAAGCCCGCCCCGATCGCCCCGACCAGGGAACCCACGGTGCCCGCCGGGTTCGCCGTCTTGCCGCTGCTGCCGAAGATGCCACCCATCCGCCTCCGATGATGCCCGAGCATGGAGGCCGGGGCAAGCGACGGACGGCGTACGACGGTTCGAGCGAGAGGGGGCCACCTGCCTGTAGGCTATGCGGCGAGGGCAATTGATCATGGTTCGCCAAGAGCGGTTCCCTCCCGGCGCCAGCCGGAGCCCGACGGGTAAGCACCAAGGCCCGGACGGCGAAGGAAGGAGGGATCGCACATGGCAACAGGCACCGTCAAGTGGTTCAGCTCTGAGAAGGGCTTCGGTTTCATCACACCCGACGACGGCAGCGCAGATGTGTTCGTGCACTTCAGCGCGATCGCGGGTGAGGGTTTCCGGAACCTCGACGAGGGGCAGAAGGTGACCTACGAGGTGACGCAGGGCCAGAAAGGCCCGCAAGCCTCGGATGTCCGTCCCGGCTAACGGGACCACGGAACGCAGCGAAGGGGAGGCCGCGAGGCCTCCCCTTCGTCGTATCCGGTGTCAGGACTTGTCGACCGTGTCGGACGTGTCGGGCTTCGGACGCGGCTCGGGCTCGTTCTCCAGGCCGAGCGCGGCCGGCTCGGACGCCTCGATCGGCGTCCCCGCCTCGATCAACCCGGCCTCGCGGTCGGCGTCGCGTTGGGCGCGCGCGAGGCGTCGCTCCTCACGAGCGGCGGCCTTCTTCGCCTTCCCGCTCTCACGCTGGCGCTTCCCGAAGCTGTCCGGCATGCCCTCCACGATACAGAGCTTCCCGTTCACCTGACCCGTGACCGTTCGACTGCTACGGTCCCGCGATGCGGTTGGCCGTGGTCGGCCACATCGAATGGATCCGCTTCGCGCGCGTCCACCGGATCCCAACGCCCGGTGGGATCGAGCACGCCACCGAGACCTGGGAGGGCGCCGGCGGCGGAGGCGCGGTCGCCGCCGTCCAGCTCGCCAAGCTCGCCGGCGCGTGCCTCTTCTTCTCGGCGTTGGGAGACGACGGCGTCGCCCGCGACGTGCGGGCGGATCTGGGGTCCAACCAGGTCGAGCTCCACGCCGCGGCGCGACACGCGCCCAGCCGGACCGCGTTCACGATGGTCGACGACACCGGGGAGCGCACGATCGTCACGCTCGGGGACCGGCTCGGACCCCGCGGCGAGGACGAGCTGCCGTGGCACCTGCTCGCGGGCGCGGACGGCGTCTTCTTCACCGCCGGAGACGTTCGAGCGCTTCGGGCGGCCCGTGAGGCGCGGGTCCTGGTCGCGACCTCACGGGTGCTCGGCGTGCTCGCCGACGCCGACGTCGAGCTCGACGCCGTCGTCGGCAGCGCCAACGATCCCGCGGAGCGATACGAGCCCGGGCTCGTATCGCCCGCCCCCAGGCTCGTCGTGCTGACCGAAGGATCCGCGGGCGGCTCGTGGGAAACGGCGGACGGCGCACACGGCCGGTACGCGCCGGCGACGCCGTCCGGGCCGATCGTCGACCTCTACGGAGCCGGGGACAGCTTCCAGGCGGGCCTCACGTTCGGGCTCGCCCGCGGCCTCGGAACGGAAGGGGCGCTCGCGCTCGCCGCTCGGTGCGGCGCCTTCGCCGTGACGGGACGAGGGCCGACCGGCGGGCAACTCACCGCTTCCGGCTCGCCCGCGTAGCCTTAAGGACGATCGCGATCCGTTTGGATCGGTGAGGAGGGATGCCACGGTGGAACCCTGGTCGTTCGACCTTCATGGTCGGTTCGAGGAGCACACGGTCTCCAGCGAGGCGCTCCGGGGCAACCCGCTCGGGGACCCGACCGAGCGGCCGCTCTGGGTGTACGTCCCGCCCGGGTACGACGACGACCCGGACGCCCGGTTCGCCTCGGTCTACGCGATCCAGGGGCTGACCGGTCAGCTCGACATGTGGAGGAACCGGTCTCCGTTCC
The DNA here is from genome assembly GCA_036257875.1 of Actinomycetota bacterium. Classification (GTDB taxonomy): domain Bacteria; phylum Actinomycetota; class UBA4738; order UBA4738; family HRBIN12; genus AC-51. Next base: position 5,235 of record DATAEV010000200.1, read on the forward strand.
GCCGGAACTTCCCGGAGCTCGCGGACGACCTCTTCGCAGGCGGCGAGGCGCCGCCCGTGATCGTCGTCTGGGTCGACTGCTGGACCTCCCTCGGCGGGAGCCAGTTCCTCGATTCGCCGGGGACCGGCAACTACCTGACCTACCTCTGCGACGAGGTCGTGCCCTTCGTCGACGAGCGGTACCGAACCGTCGCCGACCGGTCGCATCGCGGGATCCAGGGCAAGTCGAGCGGCGGCTACGGCGCCATGGTCGTGCCGATGCTCCGGCCGGACCTCTGGGGAGGACTGGCGACGCACGCCGGCGATGCCCTCTTCGAGATGTGCTACCTGCCGGAGTTCCGTGACAGCGTTCGCACGCTTCGGGACGAGTACGGCGGTTCGTTCGAGAACTTCTGGAAGGACTTCCGCAGTCGTCCCGCCTTCGCGAAGGAGAGCGATGGGCACCTCCTCAACGATTGGTGCATGGCGGCGTGCTACTCGGCCGATCCCGACGGCACCGTCCGGCTCCCGTTCGACCCCGCGACCGGCGAGCTGATCCCGGAGATCTGGGACCGGTGGCTCCAGATGGACCCGGTGCGCATGGTTCCGGATCATGCCGACGATCTGCGCTCGCTCCGCGCGATCTACATCGATGCCGGGAAGAAGGATGAGTATTTCCTCGACCTGGGAGCGGAAGCGTTCCGTCGTGCGCTCGAAGGGATCGGCGTGACCGATGTCTCGTTCGAGCTGTTCGACGCGACCCACATGGCGATCGAGTACCGCTACCCGCTCGGCTTGCGTTACCTGGCCGAGCGCCTCTCCACCTGACCCGAACCCAACGGGAGGAACCATGGAATACCGAACGCTCGGCACCACCGGCGTCCGTGTCAGCACCCACTGCCTCGGCGCGATGATGTTCGGCTCGTGGGGGAACACCGACGTCGACGCGTGCGTCCGGATGGTGCACGAGGCGCTCGACGCGGGCATCAACTTCGTCGACACGGCCGACGTCTACTCGGCCGGTGAGTCCGAGGCGATCGTCGGCAAGGCGCTCGGGGATCGCCGCGATGAGGTCGTCCTGGCGACGAAGGTCCACGGCCGGATGGGCCCGGGGAAGAACGAGGAGGGCAACTCGCGCTTGTGGATCACGCGCGAGGTCGAGAGCTCGCTGCGGCGCCTCGGCACCGACCACATCGACCTCTACCAGATCCACCGCCCGGAACCGCAGACGGCGATCGACGAAACCCTGGGCGCGCTCACGGATCTCCAGCGGGCTGGCAAGATCCGGTACTTCGGGTCCTCGACGTACGCCGGCTGGCAGCTCGAGGAAGCGGCCTGGGTCGCCGAACGCAACGGGCTGTCCCGCTTCCGGACGGAGCAGCCGCCGTACTCGATCTTCGTGCGGCAGATCGAGCTCGACGTCCTGCCCGTCGCGCAACGTCTGGGGATGGGCGTGCTCGTCTGGAGCCCGCTCTGCCGAGGATGGCTCACCGGCCGGTACCGTCGCGAGGCGTTCGACCGCTCGCCGGAGGCTCGCGCGGCGAGGGTCGGCGGCCGTGGGATGGGCTGGCAGTTCGACGAGTCGAGGCCGGAGATCCAGCGGAAGCTCGACCTCGTGGAGGAGCTGGCCAAGCTCGCCGCCGAAGCGGGGGTCACGATGACCCACATGGCGATCGCGTTCGCGCTGGCGCACCCGGGCGTGACCTCGGCGATCATCGGACCTCGAACGCCGGAGCAGCTGGCGGACCTGCTGTCCGGCGCCGACGTTCGGCTGGATCCCCCGATCCTGGATGCGATCGACGAGCTCGTCGCGCCGGGGACCCTCGTCGATGAGAACGACCGCGGTTTCGACCCCTGGTGGCTGGAGGAAGACGCACGCCGGCGCTGACGCTCGAAGGAAAGCTCCCGCCCTCGCGTGTCGGAACGGCTCGGGGACGTTCGTCCTTGTGCTGACGGTCCGGACGGCGGACCCGAGGGAAGGGAGACGGAGCATGGCGAAGTACCTCCTGCTCTACAGCGGTGGCAGCATGCCCGAGACGGAGGCGGAGCAGGCCACCGTCATGAAGGCCTGGGATTCTTGGTTCCACGAGATCGGCTCGGCGCTCGCCGACGGCGGGAACCCGTTCACCCAGTCCAGCAAGAAGATCTCGAGCGACGGCGCGGTCGGCGACGGCGCGCCCGCGGCGAGCGGCTACTCCATCTTGGAGGCCGATTCGCTCGACGCCGCGGTGGGCCTCGCGAAGGGATGCCCGGTCCTGCAGGGCGGCGCCTCGATCTCGGTCTACGAGACGTTCGAGGTCATGTAGCAACGGGGCGGCGGGCGTTCCGGCAGGAGCGCCCGCCGCACCGCCTCACCCATCCAACTGCTCGATCGTCGCGGTCGACAGTGGTCGTTCGCTCCGCAGCCGCTCGCCGACCTGCTCGGCCTCGCGCAGCACACGGAGGACGTTGCGCCCCGCGACCTTGCCGAGATCCTCGTCCGAATAGCCTCGATCGCGCAGCTCCTCGAACAACGCGGGGTAGCGCGAGACGTCCTCGAGGCCTTCCGGGACCGCCTCCACGCCGTCGAAATCGCTGCCGACACCGAGCGCATCGACACCGGCTGTCTCTCGGATGTGGTCGATATGATCCGCGACGTCCGTGAGAGCTGACGGCGGGACGGGCTCGGATGCGAACCACGCGGCCATCGCCTTCTCCACCGCCTCCCGGTCGTCGGGGAACGCCTCCCGCAAGCGATGCAACTCGTCCCACCCGGCGGCGTTGGCCTCCGCGCCCTCACGGGTGAGGAACCACGGAACGAAGGTCGCCTGGATCACGGCGCCGGATCGCCCTGCGAGCTCGAGGACGTCGTCGGGAACGTTCCTGGGCACGTCGCAGAGGGACCGCGCGTTCGAATGGGAGAACAGCACCGGCGCTTCGGAAACGGCGATCGCTGAGCGCATCGTGTCCTCCGAGGTGTGCGAGAGGTCGACCAGCATCCCGCATCGGTTCAGCTCCCGAACCACTTCCTCCCCGAAGCGCGTCAGCCCGCCGTGGGCTCGTTCGCCGGTCGCCGAATCCGCCCAAGCCGTGTCGTCGTTGTGCGTGAGCGTCAGGTAGCCCGCGCCGAACGACGCGAGGATCCGCAACGTCCCGAGCGAGGAGCCGATCGCGTGGCCGCCCTCCACGCCAAGCATCGACGCGACCTTCCCTGCCGCGGCGATCCGTTCGACATCATCGGTGGTGTGCGCGAGCTCGAGTCGCTGCGAGTTGCGGCGCATCAGCTCGAACAGCGCGTCGATCTGCTCGAAGGTCTGCGTCACGGCTCGGTCGGCCGGGAGGTCGGAAGGAACGTAGACGGACCAGAACTGGCCGCCGACGGCGCCGGTTTCCAGCCGCGGCAGATCGGTGTGCAGCTGCGGGCACGGTCCGGCGGGATCGAGCTCCTCGCCCTTGTCGCGTGCCTCGCGGAGCGCCCACAGGAGGTCGTTGTGCCCG
>DATAEV010000220.1:0-5327 GCA_036257875.1 Actinomycetota bacterium
CCGACTTGGGGCCGCGCCAAGCCGAACCTCGCCCCCGCCCCCGGCAACCACGAGTACGCGAACGACCCGTCCTCCAGACCTCGCGGCTACTTCCGGTACTTCGGCGACGCGGTGAGGGGACCGGACGGGCTCGGGTACTACTCGTACGACGTCGGCGCGTGCCCCGACGACCCGTGCTGGCACCTGATCTCGTTGAACTCCGAGCTCTGTTTCGCGGCGGGCGGCTGCGGCCGGGCCGCCGATCCTTCCAATCCCGGACCGGGGAACCGGATGTACGCGTGGCTCGCGCAGGATCTCGCCGACCACCCCGACTCGAACTACCCCTGCACCCTCGCCTACTGGCACCATCCGCGGTTCTCGTTCTCCACGGGGAGCGGCGCGACGAGCACGGTGGGCCCGCTCTGGCAGCTGCTGCACGCGGCCCGCGCCGACGTCGTGCTGAACGGTCACTCGCACAACTACCAGCGCTGGCGCCCCATGGGCCCGAACGGCGACGTCGACCGGGAGGCGGGGATCCGCGAGTTCGTGGTCGGGACCGGCGGTGCGAGCCACTACGCCCTGCAGAGCGGTGCGAGACCAGACAACCTCGTCGCGGCGCAGGCGGATGCGTTCGGCGTCCTGAAGCTCACGCTGAAGGCGGACCGGTACCGGTGGCGGTGGGTGTCGGCCGGCGGGCAGCCGGCGTTCGACGATGCCTCGGAGCACGCCGTTCGGTGCGTGCGCGCTACCCCTTGACGCCGGTGACGGTGACGCCCTCGACGAACACGCGCTGGGCGAGGAAGAAGAGGACGATCACGGGCACCATGAACAGGATGGAGGCGGCCATGGTGAGGTTCCACTCCGTCTGGAACTGTCCGCGGAACTCCGCCAGCCCCATCGACAGAGTCCATAGTTTCGGGTTCTCGCCCAGGTAGAGCAGCGGCGCGAAGAAGTCGTTCCACGAGTACAGGAACTGGAACAGCGCGACGGCCGCGATCGCGGGCTTGGCGAGCGGCACGATCACCCGGGTCATGATCTGGAACTCGCTGGCCCCGTCGATACGCGCGGCGTCCGACAGATCCTCGGGGATCGTCAGGAAGAACTGCCGTAAGAGGAAGATCGTGAACGCGTCGCCGAAGAACAGCGGCACGATCAGCGGCTTCATCGTCCCGATCCACCCAAACCGCACGAACAGGATGTAGAGCGGGATCACCGTGACCTGGAACGGCAGCATCATCGTCGAGAGCACGACGAGGAACGCGGCCCCCCGGCCCCGCCACCGGATCCGCGAGAGCGCGTACGCCACCGGGATGCACGAGACGACCACGCCCAGGGTCGACAGGGCCGCGATCGTGAACGTGTTGCGCGTGTAGCGCAGCAACGGGATGCGGTCGAACACCTCGGTGAAGTTCGACCACTGGAACGGCGACGGCCACAGGTGTGCCCCGAGCACCTGTTGGTCGGTCATCACCGCCGATAGCAGGACGAATACGATCGGCAGCAGGAAGATCGCACCGACCGCGATCAGCAGCGCGTGGTTGGCCACCGTCAACAGGAACCGCCGCCGACGGACCTCGGCCGGGAGCGGGCGCTGCGCGATGGCCGTGGCCGGGCGAGGCGCGGCGGGTCGGGCGACGGTCGTGGTGGCTATCGGAACCCTCCTTGGTAGTGGACCCAGCGCTTCGAGGTGCGGATCAGGATGATCGTGCAGGCCATCGTGATCAGGAACAGGATCCATGCCATGGCCGAGGCGTAGCCCATGCGGAACTCGGCGAATCCCTTGACGTACAGGTACAGCGAGTAGAACAGCATCGATCCCTGCGGGTAGCCCACGTTGCTCGCGGCCGCCCCCGACGCCGAGCCCGAGACCGCGAAGCTCGCGACGTATGCCTCCGTGAAGAACTGGAACCCGTAGATCACGCCGATCACCAGCGAGAAGAAGATGACCGGCGAGATCATCGGCAGGGTGACGTAGCGGAACTTCTGGACACCGGTCGCGCCCTCGATGTCGGCCGCCTCGTACAGCTGGCGCGGCACGTCCAGCAGGCCCGCGAGGTAGATGATCATCGTCTGCCCGATGCCCCACAGCCCCAGGAACACGAGCCCCCACTTCGACGTGGACGGGTCGAAGAACCACAAGGGCGGGTTCGCCATGCCGAGGTGCTGCAGGAGCTGGTTCACGGGCCCGAACGCGGGGTTGAGGATGAACACGAACGCGAGCGCCGCCGCGACCGGGGGTGCGAGCGTGGGCAGGAAGTAGATCGTCCGATACACCCGGTGCCCCCGCCGGGGACGCGTCAGCAGGAACGCCGTGAGCAGCGCGAACGCCATGTTGAGCGGCAGTCCCACCAGGATGATCCACACCGTGTTGCGCATCGCCTGCCAGAACATCGGGTCCTTCGTGAACATGAACCTGTAGTTCTCCAACCCGATCAGCTTCGGCGTGCTCAGCAGGTCGTAGTTCGTGAAGCTGTAGTACGCGCTCGCGAACATCGGGTATGCGATGAACACGACGAACCCGATGATCCACGGCGACATGAACAGCGCAACAGTGGCGTACCGCCGCATCGCGCGGCGACGGGCGGGCTTGCGCCGCGGGAACGTCCGCGGGGCGGTCGCTTCAGCGGCCCCCGCGGCGATCTGGTGCCCCCTCTCGTCGTGATGCGGTGACCTGCACGGCTACAGCTGCGCCTGCTCGAGCTCGTCGTTGACCTGCTGGTTCAGGTCCTCCAGACCCGCCTGCAGGTCCGCGACGTCGCCCGCCTGCCAGTCCGCCCCGAACGCCTCGACCAGATCCTGGTCCGCCGTTCCGATCTCGCTGGTCTGCTTGTAGTGCGACCCCTGGTTCCCGAAGATGTCCAGGAACGTCTGGAATTGCGGCGTGATGTCCAGGTCCGGCGACTCCAAGGCGGGATAGGTCGTCGGCACGTTGCGGATCGCGTTGGTCATCGCGACGAGCGCGTCCGTGTTGCTGGCCAGGAACTGCACGAGCGCCCACGCCTCGGCCGGGTGCGCCGAGCCCCGGGGGACACCGACGATCGTCCCGCCGACCCGCCCGAGGCCGTACTGGCCGTCCTCCCCGTCCGGGGTCGGGTACGGCGCCGTCCCGTAGTTCAGGTCCGGTGCGTAGTCCTCGATCATCGCCACGCGCCACTCGCCGTCGAACATCATCGCGACCCGGCCGTGCTGGAAGTCATTGCCGGCCGTCCACTCGTTGCCGGCGCCCGCGACGAACTTCTTGAGGTTGTCCTCGCCGTAGAAGTCGACGAGATCCTTCTGCCACTGGAACAGCTCGGCCCACTGGGGGTCGCTCGATATGGCGGCTTGGGTGCCGTCCTCGTTGTAGTAGTCGGCGCCGAAGATGATCGACAGCTCGAGAGGCGTGAACTCGTAGTACCCGAACCAGGGGACGAACCCGGCGATCTTGATCGACCCGTCCGCGTTGAACTCGGTCAGCGCCTTGGCCATCTCGGTGAGCTCGGACATCGTCTTCGGCGGCTCGGTGAAGCCGGCCTTCTGGAGCAGGTCCTTGTTGTAGTACAGCCCCATCGCGTCGGTCAGGAACGGCATGGCGCACTGGCTGCCCGCGTAGCTCGTGTACCGCGTGACCGATTCGGGGAACATCGACGTGTCGAGGTTCGACTGCTCGATGTAGGGCGTGAGGTCCTGCCAGGCACCGGACGCGCAGAACTTGCCGACGCTATCGAGCGACCACGACATCACCGCATCTGGGGGGTTGCCGGCCCGGATCGCCGCCAGGACCTTGTCGTCGTTCTCGCCGATCCCCTCGCGCACGTCGACCGTGATCCACGGGTACTGCTCGTGGAACATGTCGAAGACGGGCAGCACCTTCTCGGCCTCCGCCCCCGCGAACGGGATCCACATCGAGATCGTCACCGGGTCGTGCGACCCGCTTGCGCCCGTTGCGATGGGTTCGGGTGCCCCCTGGTCCTCGGTGCCGGCGGTGCACGCCGCGGCGATCATGCCGAACGCCGCCACCACGATCGCGAATCGCTTCATCGCCCCCTCCTTGTCTCGTTCGTTCTTCTCATGCCACCGCTCGATCTCGCCACCCAATGCCTCAGGTCGTGGCTGTCCGCGTGAACAGCAGCTCCTGGGCTGCCTGCAGGGCCATCCAGACCGCCCCCAGCGCGACCGCCTCGTCTCCCAGCGGCGAGATCTCGATGCGCACCCGGAACGGGGAGATCTCGCCGAGCGCCTCGGTCACCGGGTCGAGCAGCAGGTCGCCGTTGCGCCCGATCCCGCCCCCGAGGATCACCAGCTCGGGATCGACGACGGGCACGATCGCGGCGATCGCGAGTGCGACCCGCTCGGCCTCGAGCGCGACCACGCGTTCGGCCACCGCGTCCCCCCGCCGCGCCGCCGCGAACACCTTCCTCGCCGACAGCGGCGGTTCCATCCCGAGCCGGCGAGCGGTGGCGACCACGCCGGAGGCGCCGGCCTCGGTATCCAGCACTCCCCGCCGGCGCAGGACCTTGTCTTTGGGGTCGCCGCCGATGGGGAGGTAGCCCACCTCGCCGGCGGCGCCGGTGTGCCCGCGGTAGAGCTCACCCCGCAGGATCAGGCCGGCCCCGACGCCCGTCCCGACGTGCAGGTAGACGAAGTTCTCGACGCCCTTGCCGAGACCGAGCCATTGCTCGCCGAGCGCCGCAAGGTTCACGTCGTTCTCGAACGCAACCTTCGTCCCGAGCTCCTCCTGGACGGCCTGGGCGAGACCGCTCCGCCCCCAACCCGGGAGCGCGTGCGCGAGGGCCACGTGTCCGGTGACCGGATCGAAGACCCCGGGGCTCCCGACCGCGGCGAACGTGACCTGCTTCCACTTCACGCCGGCCTCGGCGGCGAGCGCGTGCGAGATCTCGCCGATCTGCGAGATCAACGTGCGTTGGCTCCGGACCCGAGCCCGCTCGTCGCGACGGGCCACGATCTCGCCGGCCAGGTTGGCGATCGCGGCTCGGACGAAGTCCCGGCCGACGTCCAGTCCCACGACCCACCCCGCCCGCGGGTTCAGCTCGTACAGGACGGCGGCGGGTCCTCTCCCGCCGCTCGAACGGCCCGCCTCGCGAACCAGACCCGCACCCAGGAGCGCGGCGAGGGCCTGGGACACCGTCGGCTTCGACAGGTCGCTGTCGCGGGCGATCTGTGCGCGGGAGACGGGGCCCATCTGACGGACGAACTCGAGGACCGATCGCTCGTTGATCGCCTTCAGCAGGCTCGGCGTCCCCGCGGCGAACGTGTGATCGGCCGTGCCGCCCCCTCGAGTCGGAAAGAGTTTGGAAACTTTCCTAACTATTCGGCAGGATGCTACGCTCGGCCCGACTCCCCAGTCA
>DATAEV010000227.1:0-7178 GCA_036257875.1 Actinomycetota bacterium
CCCCCGAACTTCTCGAGCGTCGCGTCGGCCAGCACGAACGCGACGACCGCCTCGCCGACGACGCCGCCGGCCGGCACCGCGCAGACGTCGGTCCGTTGCTTGATCGCGACCGCGGGTTCCCCCGTCGCGAGGTCCACGGTCCGAAGCGGGCGCGGAACGGTCGAGAACGGCTTCATCGCGGCTCGCATCCGGATCGGTTGGCCGGTCGACATGCCGCCCTCGATGCCGCCGGCCCGCGCGGTCGCTCGCGCGAGCCGGCCCCCGCGCACGACGATCTCATCGTGGGCCTTCGACCCCGGACGCGCCGCGCTCGCGAACCCGTCGCCGACCTCGACCCCTTTCACGGACTGGATCGACAGCAGCGCTGCGGCGAGCCGCGCGTCCAGCTTGCGATCCCAGTGCACGTACGAGCCGAGCCCGGGCGGAACGCCGTACGCGAGGACTTCGAAGACACCGCCGACCGTGTCCTTCGCCTTGCGCAGACGATCGATCTCCGCCTTCATCGCTTCGGAGGAGTCGGGGTCCGCGCAGCGAACGGCGGATGCATCGATGGAACGGCGGTCATCCGGAACCGGCACCTTCCGCGAGTGGCTCCGCACCTTCCCGATCTGCACGACGTGCGAGAACACCTCGATCGCCAATCCCTGCAGGAACGCCTTGCAGAACGAGCCGGCCGCGACCCGCGCGGCCGTCTCGCGGGCGCTGGCTCGCTCGAGCACGTTGCGGACGTCGTCGAACCCGTACTTGATCGTGCCCACGAGATCGGCGTGGCCCGGTCGCGGGCGCGTCAGCCGCCGCGACGGATCCGCCGGCCCCTCGACGGCCATGAGCTCCCGGTACTTCGCCTCCCACTCCACGTTCGGGATCGTGATCGCGATCGGGGACCCCAGGGTCAGACCGTGGCGGACGCCGGCCACGACCTCGAACGCGTCCGCCTCGAGGCGCTGACGTCCGCCGCGGCCGTAGCCGTGTCGTCTGCGCGCGAGCTCCTCGGAGAGCGCTTCGGAAGAGAACGGGACCCCCGCCGGGAGCCCTTCGAGCACCGCCACGAGCTCCTTCCCGTGGGACTCCCCGGCCGTGAGCAGGCGCAACATGCGCCCGATGATAGTGAACACGCGGTTCGGAACCGCGGGCATACAAAGGGTGCGGGGGCGGCGCCCTCGCGGGGCCGCCCCCGCCAACCGGCGACCGCTCCCCCCGTGGGCGGGCCGCCGGGCTTCGCCCCGCGTCTACTTCGACGGGGTGATGCAGAGCGTGAACGACTGATCGCCGAACACGAACGTTCCACAGTTCCCGGAGACCGAGCGCAGCTCGAACCGGTTCCCCGGCCCGAACTGCTCACCGACGGCGACGTTGTAGACGACACCGTCGATCTCCACCTGCGCGCGATCGGTCCCGCTCACCCTGAAGGTGTCGAGCAGGACCACGGTATGACCGCCCAGGTTCTCGCTCGATCCGCCGCCCGGCTGCGTCGGAGGCGGCGACGTCGAGCTCGACGAGCCGGACCCCGAAGAGCTGCTCGAGCTCGAGGAGCCACCCGAGCTCGAGGAGCCCGTCCCCGATGTGCCGGTCGCGACCAGGAACTGCGGAGGGGTCGAGAACGGATCGCGTCCCGTGAATCGCGCGACCGGCGTCGGGGTGGTCGTGGGCGTGACGGTCGGGGCGAGGGTGGGGGTCGCCGATCCCGTGGTGCGTCGTGGCGGGGCCTGCGTCGTGCCCCCGCCGCTCAGCACGTTGAACAGGACGAGCCCCACGACGAGGACGCCGGCCACGATGCCGCCGATCCTCAACGTCCGTCGGTCGCGATCGGAGAGCGGCATGGTTAGGGGCTCGCTCCCGCGGTCGGCCCGGGCTCCGAGCCCGGGCCGGCGCTCGTGTCGGTCGTGTACGTCTGGATCGTGGCGCTGAGCGTCAGGAGGGGCACGCCGGTTTGGCTCGTCTCGCCCGGCGCGAGGCTCAGGTTGGTCACGATCGCCGCTCTCGGGAGCGTCTCGATCTGATACATGAAATCCGTCACGTCGAAGTACGTGCCCGTGGCGCTCACGCCGACGGCGATCTTCGAGAGGCCGGACGCCGTGTCGAAGACGGGGGTGCCGGGCGACAGGGACACCAGATCGATCCCGGCGGAGATCGCCGCGTTCTGCAACAGCAGGATGAGTCCCGGCTCCTCGGCGGTGGCGGGGATCCGCTGGTTGACCTCCGCGATCGTCTTGCGGGCTTGGGGCGCGGCGGCCTTCGCGTCCTCCAGGGCGCTCTTGCGCGACTCGAGGGTCTGCTGATCACGCTGCGCTTGATCCAGCTGGTCCTGGGCTGTTGAGACCTGGCTCATCTTCGGCAGGACGAGCAGCAGCACCATCAGGATGGCCACCCCAGCGACGGCCAGGCCGGCATAGAGCGGCGCCCGGCGGTTATCCATCGGCGGTCACCTGGCCCTGTCCCCTCGGCGTCTCGACGTCTTGGGTCAGGTCGACGCTCGTGGTGAACGTGTACCCGTTCGGGACGGCGGTGTCGGCCGCGATGGTCGGCATCCACGGATTGACCCAGCCTTGCACCAGCTCCAGCCGCGTCAGCCAGATGCTCAGCGAGTCGAACCCGATCGCCTCGCCGCCGGTCGTCATCGTGCCGATCAACGGGGTGGTCGTCGTCGTTCCTCCCGTCGTCGGAGCCGGCCCGGTGATCGTCGCCGAGAAGGTGCTCAGGTACGCGTCGCTCGGGATCACCCGCGACAGGTCCATCAACATCCCGGAGAACGAGACCTCGCCCGCATAGGCGGCATCCAGTTGGCTCTGCGCCTGCTGCGCCTGCACCTGCAGGTCGTCGTACTTCTGCAAGGAGTCGATCTGGCCCTGCAGCTGGGCGTTCGTCTTCTGCTTCGCCTCGATATCACCGTTCACGGATCCGAGCCGGCCAACCTGAACGAGGAAGAAGATGATGATGAGCGCGAGGATGAGCGCGCCGGCCGCAAGGACGGTGAGCGTCAACCGCCGGTACCGCTGTCCCTGGAGGATATCGGGAGGCAGGAGGTTGACCTGGCTCATCCCACCCTCCCCGGGATCGCGAGTCCGACCGACACGGCGAAGAACGGCTCCGCCGCAGCCATCGCTCCCTCGGATTCCTCGAGCTCGGACGGCACGTGCTGGAACACCCGCCCGGGACCGACCGGGACCGGGATGCGTTGACGCATCAGGTCGATCAGTCCCTCGAGCTTCGAGCCCCCACCCGTCACCAGCACCCGCGCGATCCGAGCCTCGCGGGCCTGTGCCGTGTAGAACTCGAGCGACGAACGGACCTCATCGACGAACGCCGCGGCGCGCTGGAGCGCGACCTGCCGCACTTGCTGGGGTCGCGGCGGGGCCCCTGCGTCGAGAGCGGCCGATCCCTCGGTTCCGCCGGTCGCTTCAGGCTGGTCCTCGACGACCGGTCCCTCGATCTCCTCGCCGCGCTTGAGCCGTTCCGCGACGGCGTCATCGACGCCAGCAGCCCGCGCGATCGCGGTGGTCACGTCTCGGCCGCCGCTCGGCAGGATCCGGACGAACCTCGTGTCCCCCCGGTCGTGCACGACGATGTTCGTGACATGGGCGCCGATGTCGATGATCGCTTCTTCGCCGCCCTCCTCGAGGTCCATCGACACATCGGGCGTTCCGACCGCGCGAACGAGCGCGAACGGGATCAGGTCGAGCCCCATGGGCTCGAGCCCTGCACCCGCCACCGCCTGGACGACCTGATCCACCATCGCGCGCTGCGCGGCGACCAGGAGCATCCGGAGCATCTTCCGGTCGTCCTGCTCGAACTCCCCGATCGGGTCGTAGTCCAGGACGGCCTCATCCACGGGCATCGGGATGAACTCCTGTACCTGGAGGCTCAGCGAAGCCTTCAGTTCCTTCTCCGGGAGGAACGGCAGAGCGATCTCACGGACGACCACGCGCTGGTTCCCGACCCCGAGCCACACCTGGCCACTGCTGAAGCCGCCCCGTTTCCAGAGCTCCCGGAGGGCATCCGACACGGCAAGGGGATCGCGGACCTCTCCGTTCTCGACCGCGCCGGGCGGCAAGGGGCCCTGCGCAGCGCGGACCACCGTCGGCTGCGTCCCGGCAGAGAGCTCAGCCGCGCGGACGGCGGTGGACCCGATGTCGAGTCCGATCCGACCTTTGGCCACTCAAGCCCCTTCCACGTGGACGGAGCGCTCCGTCAGATAGCGCTCGACGTCCCCCTCGCGGATCCGGTAGTTGTGCCCGACGCGTACCGCGGCGAGCTCTCCCGCCTTGATCAGGCGGTACACGGTCATGTTCGAAACGCGCATCGCGGCAGCAACCTCGCCCACCGTGAGGAGCGAGCCTCCACCGGGGACGAAGGCCTTGGAGTCGCCGATCGCCATCCGCCCTTTCTCCGATCCGAGCCATTCCCGCCTGAACCTTCCGAGGCCAGATGTGGCACCTGTGTCACAGGTGCCACATCTGCCACATGGAGTTCATCGAAGCTCAGGTAGCCCCGAAAGCAGGCTCACGAAACACCAGGGGTCAGGGCAAGTCAAACATCCCGAAGAGATGATTTCCGCAGGTCGAACGCCTGTTCGGGGTCGCGGGACGCGATCAGCGGACGAACGTCCGGAGGTACCAGTCGGCGATCTGGGACCCCCAGAACGCCGCGACGATCGCCCCGGCGGCCAGGTACGGCCCGAACGGGATCGCCGCCTTCCGCCCGCGGCCGATCAGCAGGGCGACGATGGCGCCCACGCCCCCGAGAGCGATCGCTGCGCCGGCGGCGACCCCGACGTACCGGAGGCCAAGGGAACCGAGGACCAGGCCGATCAGCGACGCCAGCTTCACGTCGCCCATCCCCATCCCCCGTGACACGAGCGCGACGACGAAGAGGGCGCCCCCGAACAAAGCGAACCCGGCGGCCATACGGACGAGGTCGACCGGCGCTCCGGCCAGCCGCGCGACGACGAGGTAGACGGGGAACGCGACGAGCGAGGGGTACATCACCCGGTTCGGGATGATCCGGTGTTCGATGTCGATCACGGCGATCGCCGGCATCAACATCAGGAGGGCCGCGATCGCGACCGCGACCCAGATGCTCTCGTAGACGAGGAAGGCTCCCGAGAAGAGCAACGCGGTCGAGAGCTCGAGCAGGGGGTACCGCGCAGAGATCCGCGAGCCGCAATTCCTGCAGCGCCCCCGGAGCAGAGCCCATCCGAGGATCGGGACGTTATCTCGGTTGGCGATCTCGACGCCGCAGGTGGGACATCGGGACCGTGGCCGGACGACCGACTCACCGGCGGGGACGCGGGCCGTGACGACCGTCATGAAGCTCCCCAGGGCGAGACCGAGCGGGAACGTCACGATCGCGAGGAGCCAGTCCACGAGCGAACCCTACCGTCGACGATGCCGGACGCTAGACGTTGAGCTCCTGCCAGAGGGTCCGTTCGTACGTCGTTCCGAACCCGAGCACGCGCTCGATCCGCGAGTTGTAGAGGATGTCGTACCCGTTCTTGAGGTCCATGCTCCCCGCGTAGAGCGCGCCCTCGCCCGGAGGTTGGCTCGCGGGGTGGTTCTTGAACGCCATCTTGCCGGTCGTGTACAGCAGACCGACCACCCCGTCGTCCGGGTTGGAGACCGTCCCGGCGTCGAACTCCACGGAGTTCTGGCCGTAGATGCTGCAGTCGCCGCCGTTCGTCGTGCACGTCGTTCCCGACGCCGGATGGTAAGTCGACACCACCGTCATGTCGGCTGCCACCGATGACGAGGTCGTGCTGACCGTGCTCGTGTTCCCGAAGTCGATCGGAGCGTTCGTCACGACCGTGAAGTCGCCGCTCAAGGTGATCCCGTCCAGGCAGATCTGTGTCGTGGAGGCCGTCGTGCACGTCGAGCTCGACATCGGCTGAGGGCTGACCTGCCAGACGGCGAACGTTCCCGTGAGCGAGGTCTTGTGCGTGGCGATGTAGGCGTTGAAGTCCGCGATCGCGGTGCTCGACTGGTTCGATCCGCACGTGCCGCCGGTTGGGTAGCACTGGAGGTGGAGGGGGTCGGTCGACGCCGTCGGATAGTTGTTCGGGTCGAAGACGAACGTCGGGAAGGTCACGGGGACGGGCGCCGTGGTCGTCACGCCGGGGGTGCTCGCGGTCTCGCCCGTGATCCCCGAGATCATCCCGCACGCGTGCGCGGCGCCTTGCACCGAATACGTCCCTCCGCCGCTGATCGTGACCGCGTAGCTGCTGGACGTGGAGCTGCACGTCGTCGTCGAGGGCGCTCCAGCCACGGCGTCACCCGAGATCACGACCTCTTGGGTGCCGACGATGCCGGTGGGGCCGCCGGTCCAGACCTTCCCCGACTTCCCGGAACATCCATGGGTCGCATCGGCCTTCAGGATCTGCCCGCCGTTCGCGAGCGAGACGCCGCCGGCCGAGGACAGCACGCTGCCGCAGATCGTCGCGTTCTGACCCACGGTAACCTGACCATCCGAGTAGATGTCGCCAGTGATCGTGGCACCGTTCTTGATGTCGAGCGCCGTCTGGCTGAAGAGCGCGTACCGGAACGACGGGACCGGCTCGTACGTCGCCTGGACCTCGCGCGTGAACGTCGGGCTCGTCTTCGTCGGGAAGTATCCGATCGACGTGACGACGATCTTTCCACCGGCTTGGGACCAGCTCACCTGGTACTGCCCTCCCCCGCCCGTGCAGACCGTCGACCCCGACATGTTGCACGGGTTGGCGGCAGTACGGCTCTCGCCCAGCCGCGTGATCGAATCGTTCAGGCCGGCCTCCGCGACCGTCAGCGCCCTGCTCCACTCGACCGCCAGACTGGACTGCTTGAGGGACGCCGTGCCCGCATCGAGCCCGACGACGAGCAGCACCGCCATGATCGCCAGGAGCAGCATCGCGATGACGAGGGAGTACCCCTCCTCCTCCCGGCGCAGCCGGCGCATCATGGTCACCATCATCTCGATCCTCTCCTCAATCCTGTTGGGCGTTCCGGAGCTGCACGTCGGTCGCGATCAGGACCGTCGAGGTCGTCGTGCCCAGTGACAGGCTCACCGTCACCTGGTCGACGATCCCGCCGTGGCTCGTGTAGGTGAACGGCGTGTTGTTCGTGAGCGAGGACACGACCGGCGCGAAATGGGCGCCGTCGTCGCGCGATTGTTCGAGGGAGTACGGCGCCGCGGTCCCGGTCACCCGCCAG
>DATAEV010000257.1:0-1689 GCA_036257875.1 Actinomycetota bacterium
CGCGCTGAACCCGAACAGGCACCCGCCGGCGAACGACGCCCAGAACCGATGCGTCAGCCGGTTGCACACGAGGTACGCGGCCCACGCCGCGAGCGCCGGGGCGGCGGCGAGCCAGGCGTTGAGCGACGCGAGCGGTCCGAAGACGGCCGTGATCGGCCAGGCCACGAGCGCGGGACCCGGCACGAAGGCCGACCACGCCATGCTCACCCCGGTCGGGGCGAACACGGAGCTCGCGAACAAGGGGTTGACCCCGTGGCTCAGCGCCCAGGGCGTCCACTCGAGCGCCCATTGGTAATAGCGGGAGTCCATCAACACCCTTCCCAGAGGATCGCGGCCGAACACCGACAGGATCGGGACGACCCAGATCGCGAAGGCCATCGTCTGGTAGATCAGGTAGGCGCCGAGCGCCTTCCACGCCGGGCGCAGACCGCTCGAGGTCCTCTGGATACGCGACCACGTTCCCGGTGACGTCGGCGAGGGATGCCGCGGAGCCTCGCGGGTGAGATCGGTGGTGGTCATCCCCCGGGCCGCCAGACGGTGATCTCATCTCCCGCGTACACCTGCACCAACCCTGACTGGCGCAGCAGATCGCCGTAGCGCTCCAGCGCCCGGTCGTCCACGACGACGGCCGTCACGGCGTGTTCGCGGATCCAGGTCACGAACTGGTCCTGGCTCGGCATCACCGAGTCCTTGCGCATGTGGAGCCCTCCGGCCATCGCGCCCGTCTGCAGGTGGGGGGGCAGGGGCCCGATGTACCCCTGGGCCAGCTTGAACCAGAACCCCGACGCGGACTGCCACACCATCTCGTCGCCCTTCATCCACGGGATCGCGTACACCACGTCGTCTTGGCGCAACACGTCGCGCACCTGCGGCGACGAAACGAAGGCCGGGATCTTCTGGATCGACGCGTGCCCCAAGTGGATCGGGAGCACGGAGAAGACCGCAGCCACGACGACCACCCACCGGACCCATGCGAACCGCCCTCGGGCGGCCGCCGCCCAGAGGGCCGCGACGATGCCGACGGCGAGCAGCGCGTACGCCGACAACCGAGCAGCGACCGCGGATCCGATCAGCGGGGCATACGTGAACAGCCGGCCCGGCGGCCAGTCGTGCAGGGTGTCGCCGATCCTCAGCACCGGCCCAAGCGCCACTGCCACAACCACGCCGATGAATGCGATCAGGAGCCACGTGCTCATGCGTCGCCGCTCGGTGATCGCGAAGCCCACCAGCATCACGATGACGGCGACACCCAGGTAGCGCTGGCCGTTCCCGACGGGGAACGCGTCGAGCCGCTGGAGGGTCGCCCCGAACGTGCGGCCGCCCAGCCGGGCCTGCGGCGGCGGGACGATGAAGCTCCAGAGGTCGGCGCCGATCAACTTGTGCTCCAACCGCAGGGGCTTGTCGGGGGCATCCACGAAGATCGCGTGGATGTACGGCAGGAGCAGGAGCGCGGCGATCGCTCCGGAGACGAGCATCAGGCCCCCGGTGCGAAGGAGCGGCCGTCGGATCTCCTTCGCGAAGGCGAGAGCGCCGAGGAACGCGATCGCACCGAACACGGTCGCGGTCCCGAACAGCTCGGTCGATATCGAGAACAGCCCCACGAGCAACGCGGTGAACCCCGCGACGAACGCCACCGGTCCGAGGGAGCCCTCGACGTTCCGGATCGCGAGGTACACGAGCAGCGGGATC
>DATAEV010000267.1:0-14918 GCA_036257875.1 Actinomycetota bacterium
GCGATGACGATCAGCGTGCCTCGACGCACGAGGCGGAGCCGCCGCTACTTCTTGCCGAACTTGTCGAGCAGCAGCTCGCGCTGCTTCGAACCGAGCCCGCGCACGCGACGGCTCGCGGAGATGTCCAGCTCTTCCATGATCTTCTGCGCCCGCACCTTGCCGACGCCCGGCAGGGACTCGAGGACCGTCGAAACCTTCATCTTGCCCAAGGTGCCGTCGTCACCCGCCGTCTTCAACACATCGGCGAGCGTTCGCTTCCCCGACTTCAGCTCCCCTTTGACCTCTGCGCGCTTCTTGCGAGCCTCCGCGGCTTTGGCGAGCGCCTGCGCGCGCTGTTCGGGGGTGAGCACGGGAAGAGCCATGGACATACTCCTTCGTTCGGTGGAAGGTCAGGAACCCGGGGAGTATACGCACGGCCCGTGAGCGGGACAAACGGGAAACGAACCGTGTGGCCTGCGGATTCAGCGCGCGGAACGCAGGATCCCGCGGGCGACACCGACGGGATCGGCCGCGTCGGTGATCGACCGTCCGACGATGAGATAGTCGGCGCCGCGCTCGATCGCGGCTGCAGGTGTCAGCACGCGCACCTGATCGTGGCCGTTCGATCCTTCGGGACGGATGCCCGGAACGGCGAGCACGAAATCCTCGCCGCACGCGGCTCGCACATCGCGAACATCCTCCCCCGACACGACAACGCCGTCGAGCCCGGCTTGCTTCGCTTCCCACGCGAGCGACGCCGGCGACGCCAGTCCCTCACCACCGTGCGACGACAGTACGGTCACCCCGAGCACGAGCGGCACGGGGTACCCCGAGGCATCGGCTCCTCGCCGGGCACCCTCCAGGGCCCCCCGCATCATCGCCTCGCCGCCGAGCGCATGGACGTTGAACATCCGCACCCCGAGTCTCGCGACGTTCGCGCTCGCGCGCTCCACCGTGGTCGGGATGTCGTGGAGCTTGCAGTCGACGAAGACCGGCCCCCGCTCGGCCATCGCGCGGACGGCCTCGGGGCCGCGCGCCCAGAAGAGTTCGAGGCCGACCTTCAACATGGCCGCGTGCGGCGCCAACGCGTCGGCGAGCGCCACGGCCGGTGCCATCTCGGAGACGTCGATCGCCACGATCAGCGGGTTCTCGGGGCGAGGTCTCATGGGGCCGGCACCGGGTCCGGATCCGCGTCCGCGTCGGCTCCAGACGGCTCCTGCGGTCGCAGCCGGCCACGGAGCTCCACCGGCGACGCGAGGCGGGCGGCTTTGAGCCGCCGAACGATCCCTTGCGCGACCGTCACCGCGGCCGCGGGGTCGGTGAGGGTCGCGGTCCCGACCTGCACGGCCCACGCACCGGCCAGCAAGCACTCGACCGCGTCCTCCCCGGTTCGGATACCGCCGCTCGCGATCACGGGGACGCCGGGAACCGCCTGCGCGACGTCGAAGACCGCGCGCAGGGTGATCGGCTTCAAGGCGGGACCCGACAGCCACCCCCGCACCATCCCGATCCGTGGACGGTCCCGCGTGACGTCGAGGCCGAGCGCGGGTGGTGAGGCCAGGAGCGTTACCCCCGTCGCTCCAGCGCGGATGGCGGTCCGCGCGAGCGTGACGATGTCGTCGGACGCCCCGGGGAGTTTCGCGAAGACCGGAACCAACGACATGCGCGCGACGGCGCCAACGATCTCGGTCAGTCGGTCCGGATGCGCCCCCAAGACGGGGCGATCGAGCTCGTCGTCGGGACCCGACAGATGGATCTCGATCGCCGCGACCTCCGGCCGCCCCTGGAGCGCGCTCGTCATCCGCACGTATTCCTCCAGCGACGTGCCGCCGATCGACACGACGATCCGCGCACCGCCACGGGCGATGCGGATCAACTCGCCGGCCACGAACGCGTCGAGCCCTGGGTTCTGCAGTCCCGTGTCCCAGACGACCCCGGCGGGCGATTCGGCGATCCTCGGCACATCCGATCCGACACGCTCCGCCACCGTGATGGTCCGAGAGACGACCGCCCCGACGCGACGGAGGTCGACGAGACCCGCGAGCTCGCGACCGGTTCCCCCACACCCCGCCGCGATCATCACCGGGGTCGGAAGGATCATCCCTCCCAGGTCGACGGAGAGCGAAGGGGCAGGGGTCACGCTCCGTTGCCTCCGCCCGGCATCGTCCCCGCGGGCTCGGTGGCCGGGGCGGCCTGCGGCCCGTCGAGCCACCGATCCCACAGGATGCGCGCGGGATCGAAGACCGGCCCGTCGACGCACGCCCGGAGGTTGTCGTAGCCGGATCGATCCTTGCGCGCGACCGGGATCGCGCACGTGTTGCAGAGGCCGAATCCGCACCCCATGCGCTCCTCGACCGCAACCTGTGCGGGAAGCCGGTTCATCCTGCAGAAGGCGGCAACCGCCACGAGGGTCGGCGCCGGCGCCACCGCGTAGACGACCTCGGCTTCGGCGCGGGCGATCGCGTCTGGCAGCGCATCGAGGACGCCACCTCGCTCGCCGAGCGAGCCGTCCGCGGTCATCACGGCGACGGTCTGGGCGAGGCGCTTGGCGTCGATCGGCTTGAACACGGTTTCGAGCGTGCTCCCTCCGAGGATCATGTCGACACGCTTGTGCCGAGCGACGAGCTCTTGGGCCAAAAAGAAGAGCGAGGCGGCCCCGCGCCCCTCGGCCACCAGGAGACAGTTCGTGAGGCGCTTCGGATAGGAGAAGGCCTTGCCGAGCGGACCGATCACGTCCAGGGATCCGTGCGCGCGGGTACCCGCGAGCCAGCCGGTCCCCGCCCCCGATGCCGGATCCACGACGAACTCGAGCGTGCCGGCCCACCCTCCGCGACGGGACGCCTGATGGATCGAGAAGTGGCGGCGCAAGAAGAACTCGCGGCCTTCCGGCATCGCGATCGCGAGGAACTGACCGGGACGAGAGCGTTCGGCGATCTCCGGGGCGACCAGCGTGATCGACTGATAAGCCCCGATCTTCCGCGTCGACAGGATCTCCGCGCGCGCCCGTTTCATGCGGATGCCCCGGCGACGTCGGCGGCCTCGTCGAACGTCAGCCGCACCTGGATCGGTCCCTCACGGCCCGCGGCGTGGTGCTCCTGGATCGACATCGGGGTCGTCGGTTCGCCGCGGAGCGCCTCGATCCCGCGGAGCGCAGCGAACGCTCCCGGAAGCGTGGTGATGCAGGGCACGCCGGCGGCCGCGGCGGCGGTGCGGATGAGCGAGCCGTCCGTTCGGGGGGCCCGCCCAAAGGGCGTGTTGATCACGAGGTCGACCGCGCCGGCCCGGATCAGCCCGGCGACGTTGTCCGCGTCCTCGGAGACCTTCGCCACCATCGCGACTGGGATCCCCGCGCGCTGCAGGACGCCGGCCGTGCCACGCGTCGCCAGGATGCGGAAGCCCAGATCCGCCAGTCGCTTCGCGGGGAACACGATCGAGCGCTTGTCGCGGTTCGCGACGCTCACGAACACGGTTCCCGCGGTAGGGAGGGCGTGGCCGGCCGCCAGCATCGCCTTCGCGAGGGCCATCCCAGAGTCGACGTCGATCCCCATCACCTCGCCGGTCGATCGCATCTCCGGTCCGAGGATCGTGTCGACGCCCGGGAACCGGCCGAAGGGAAGGACGGCGGCCTTGACGCTGGTCGATGGGAGATGACGGTAGTGGTACCGATCCGCAGGCACGATCCCGTCCGCGCGTATGTCCGCGATCGTTCGGCCCACGAGCACGAACGTCGCGACGCGCGCGAGCGAGACCCCGATCACCTTGCCGACGAAGGGAACGGTGCGAGAGGCCCGCGGGTTCGCCTCGAGCACCCAGATCCGCTCGTCCTTGACCGCCAGCTGCAGGTTCAGGAGGCCGACCACACCGAGCCGTCGGGCGATCCGCGACGTGATGTCCTCGATGAGATCGAGCTCGTCGTCGCTCAGGGTCGCGGGCGGGATCTGGCACGACGAGTCCCCCGAGTGGACGCCGGCCTCCTCGATGTGCTCCATCACCGCGCCGATGAAGACGTCGCCCTCCCCGTCGCACACGGCATCGACGTCCACCTCGATCGCGCCTTCGAGGAAGCGGTCGATCAGGACCGGATGCTCGGGCGACGCCTCGGCGGCCATCCCGACGAAGCGCTCGAGCTCTTCGTCGTCGTAGACGATCTCCATCGCTCGGCCCCCGAGCACGTAGCTCGGACGGACCACGACCGGGTACCCGATCCGCGCCGCGATGTCGCGCGCTTTCGACATGGTCCGTGCCTCGCCGTGGGGCGGCGCCGGGATCTCGAGCTCCCGCAAGAACGCCGCGAAACGACCGCGATCCTCGGCCAGGTCGATCGCCTCCGGCGGCGTCCCCAGGATCGGCACACCCTCGTCACGGAGCGTTCGCGCGAGCTCGAGCGGTGTCTGGCCACCGAGCTGCGCGATCACCCCGACGGGTCGCTCCGCCCGACAAACGGCCAGGACATCTTCGGCCGCAAGAGATTCGAAGTAGAGACGGCTCGCCGTGTCGTAGTCGGTGGAGACCGTCTCGGGATTCGAGTTGATCATCACGGAGGCGAACCCGGCTTCCTCGAGCGCGAACGCTGCATGGACGCAGGCATAGTCGAACTCGATCCCCTGCCCGATCCGGTTCGGGCCGGCCCCCAGGATCACCACCCGGGGTCGGTCCGCATCAACCGTCTCGGTCTCCCCTTGATAGGTGGAGTAGTAGTACGGCGTGCGAGCGGCGAACTCGCCCGCGCAGGTGTCGACCGTCTTGAACACCGGGGTCACGCCGAGGGCCTCGCGGCGCGCCCGCACGGCTCCGGCCGAGCGATCCGTGAGCTGGCCGATCCGTTCGTCTGACAGCCCCAGCCGCTTCGCGAGCCAGAGCTCGTCGGTCTGGATCTCTTCGAGCGGTCTCCCGATGAGCTCGCGCGCCCCCTCGACCACCTGTGCGATCTGATCGACGAACCAGGGGTCGATCCGCGAGATAGCCGCAACGTCGTCGATCGTCTCGCCCGTTGCGAGCAGCGTGGCGACCAGGTGCAGCCGGTGCTCGGAGGGCCGGGCGACGTCGGCCAGCGACGGATCACCCAGTGCGGACAGGGAGGCGAGATCTGCGCCCGCCCACGTTCGGTCCGCGGCCGGTCGCTCGAGCCCTCGCCAGGCCTTGCCGAGCGCCTCTTTGAGCGTGCTCCCGATCGCCATGACCTCGCCGACGGAACGCATCGTCGAGCCAAGCGCGGTATCGGCCGCGGGGAACTTCTCGAACGCGAAGCGAGGGATCTTCACCACGACGTAGTCCAGCGTCGGTTCGAACGCAGCCGGTGTCTCGCCGGTGATGTCGTTGCTGATCTCGTCGAGTCGATAGCCGACGGCGACGAGCGCCGCGATCTTCGCGATCGGGAACCCCGTGGCCTTGGACGCGAGCGCGCTCGAGCGCGACACGCGCGGGTTCATCTCGATCAGGACCTGCCGGCCGGTCGACGGATCGACGGCGAACTGCACGTTGGACCCACCCGTCTCCACGCCGATCACCCGCAGCACCTCGATCGCGGTGTCACGCATGCGCTGATATTCGCGGTCGCTGAGGGTCTGCTGCGGCGCGACCGTGATCGAGTCGCCGGTGTGCACGCCCATCGGATCGAGGTTCTCGATCGAGCAGACGATCACGGCGTTGTCGGCGCCGTCGCGCATCACCTCGAGCTCGAATTCCTTCCACCCAGCGATCGACTCTTCGATCAGCACCTCGTTGACGGGGCTCGCCGCCAGCGACCGAGCCGCAACGTCCGCGAGCTCGGCCCGATCGTCGGCGAAGCCGCTCCCCCCTCCACCCAAGGTGAACGACGGCCGGACGATCACGGGGAACCCGAGCGCCGTCCCCAGCGATACGGCCTCCTCGACCGACCGCGCGATCCCCGACCGCGGGACATCGAGACCGGCCTCGACCATCGCGCGTTGGAACCCGCTGCGATCCTCGGCCTTGTGGATCGCCTCGAGCGACGCGCCGAGCATCTTGACGCCCAGCCGGCCCAGGTCGCCGGACTCCGCGAGCGCGACGCTCACGTTCAGACCGGTCTGGCCGCCGAGCGTCGGCAGCAGCGCGTCGGGCTGCTCTCGCTCGAGGATCTGCAGGACGGAAGCCGGTGTGAGCGGCTCGATATACGTGCGGTCGGCGAATCCGGGGTCGGTCATGATCGTCGCGGGGTTCGGGTTGACCAGGCACACCTCGAACCCCTCGCGCCGGAGCACCGTGCACGCCTGCGTCCCCGAGTAGTCGAATTCACACGCTTGCCCGATCACGATCGGCCCTGAGCCGATCACGATGATCTTCCGGATGTCCGTGCGCCGCGGCATCAGGTCCCGGCCTCCATCAACGAGCGGAACGCATCGAAGAGGTACCGAGAATCGTGGGGGCCCGGCGCTGCCTCCGGGTGGTATTGCACGCTCGACGCGGGCACGTCGAGACAGCGGAGCCCCTCGAGGGTGCCGTCGTTGAGGCTCCGATGCGAGAGCTCGACCCGCCCATGGTCGGTGAGCGCGTGACCGTCGCCGTCCTTCGCCCATCCTTCCGGATCGACGGCGAAGCCGTGGTTGTGACTCGTGATCTCGACCGCCCCGGTCGCGAGGTTCTTGACCGGCTGGTTCACGCCGCGATGCCCGAACTTCATCTTGTACGTGGCGCCGCCGAGCGCCAGCCCGAGCAGCTGATGCCCCAGGCAGATCCCGAAGATCGGGATCGTGCCGAGCAGCTCGCGGGCAGCCTCGATCCCGTAGACCGTCGCCGACGGATCCCCAGGCCCGTTCGACAGGAACACGCCATCGAAGTCGCCTCGGGCGATCGTCGCCGGCGGGGTCCCGGCCGGGTACACCGTGCACCGGATGCCGTGGTCCGCCAAGAGCCGCAGGATCGTGCGCTTCAAACCGAAGTCGTAGGCGGCCACGCGGAAGATCCGGCCGCGATCCGTCGACGGGGGGCCGGTGACGATCTCCGCATCGAACGGGGACGCGGTGGAGACGGTCTTCGCCAGATCCGCGCCGGCCATCCCGGCAGACGAACGGACCCGTTCGACGAGCGACACCGCGTCGAGGTCCTCCGACGAGATCGCCGCACGCATCGAGCCTTGTTCCCTGATCCGAAGGGTCAGCTTCCGCGTGTCGACCCCCTCGATCCCGGGGACCCCGGCGCCTTCCAGCGCCTCGGACAAGGTACCGCTCGCGCGCCAGGAGCTCGCGCGGCGGGCGACCTCACGTGCGACGAACCCGGCCACCTGGATGCGCCCGCTCTCCGCGTCGTCGGCGTTCATGCCGTAGTTCCCTTGGTGCGGGGACGTCATCGTCACGATCTGCCCCGCGTAGGACGGGTCCGTCAAGACCTCCTGATATCCCGCCATGCTCGTGTTGAAGACGGCCTCGCCGAACGCCTCGCCGGACGCTCCGAACCCGGTCCCTCGGAACACCGAGCCGTCCTCCAGCGCGAGCAGCGTGGGGCGGCGACCGGGCGTCATCTCGTCGGCTTCCCCTCCGCCACGACCAGCGCGCCGCGGTAGACCGTGTAGGAGACACGACCGCGCAGCCGGCGCCCGAGGAACGCGCTGTTGCGCCCCTTCGACGCGAACGGAGCCTCGACGACCCACTCATGCTCCGGATCGAACACCACCAGGTTCGCCGGCCGCCCGGGTTCGATCGGCCCGCCCTGATCGGTCGCGCCAAGGATCCGCGCAGGGATCGTCGAGAGCACGTCGAGTGCCCGCGACAGTGGAAGGAGTCCCGGATGCACGAGCTCGGTCATGATCACGCCGAGCGCGGTCTCGAGCCCGATCGTCCCCGGGGACGCCCGATCGAACTCCGCTTCCTTCTCCTCGATCGCGTGCGGGGCGTGATCGGTGGCGACCACATCGATCGTCCCGTCCGCGAGGCCGTCGCGGAGCGCGTCACGATCCTCGCCCGAACGGAGCGGCGGGTTCATCTTCAGGTTGGCGTCGTACGTCTGCAGATCGTCGTCCGTGAACGTCAGGTGGTGCGGGGTCACCTCGGCGGTCACCCGGATGCCCTCGGACTTCGCTCGGCGAACGAGCTCGACGCTCCTCCCGCTCGACAGGTGGCACAGATGGAGCCGACCGCCGGTCGCGCGCGCGAGCGCCAGGTCGCGCGCGACCACGATCTCCTCCGCTTCGGCGGGGCGGCCCCCGAGTCCGAGGGCGGCGGACACGACGCCCTCGTGCATGTGTCCGCCCTCGACCAGCGACGGGTCTTCTGCGTGCTCGGCGAGGACGACGTCGTCTCCGAACGCCTTCACGTAGCGCAATGCGTTCCGCAGGAGCCTGGCCGTCGGGATCGCGCGGCCGTCGTCGGAGAACACCCGAACCCCGGCCTCCACCATCTCGCCCATCTCCGCGAGCTGCTCCCCCTCGAGGCCATTGGTGATGGCTCCGACCGGATGCACCTCGCAGAGACCCGCGGTCCCAGCAAGGTCGCGGACGGCCTGGATCACCGCGGCGTTGTCCGCGACGGGTTGCGTGTTGGCCATCGCCGCAACCGCTGTGTAGCCACCGATCGCCGCCGCGCGCGTCCCGGTCGCAACCGTCTCCTTGTGCTCCTCCCCCGGCTCGCGCAGATGCGTGTGCAGATCGACGAGGCCGGGTGCGATCACGAGTCCGCGGGCGTCGATCCGCTCGGCGCCCTCGACGGCGTCCGAACCTGCGATGACGCCGTCGGCGACGATGACGTCCCGGACGTCGTCGGCGCCGGTCGCCGGA
Source organism: Actinomycetota bacterium (assembly GCA_036257875.1). Classification (GTDB taxonomy): domain Bacteria; phylum Actinomycetota; class UBA4738; order UBA4738; family HRBIN12; genus AC-51. Next base: position 8,708 of record DATAEV010000267.1, read on the forward strand.
TCGACGACCCGGCCGCCCTCGAACACGAACCGGGTGCTCACGGAGCCTCGCCCTTCCCGCCACCGAGCAGCAGGAACAGCAGCGCCATCCTGACGGCGATCCCGTTCGTCACCTGCTCCTCGATCACGGAACGGGGCAGGTCGGCCACGTCGGAGTCGATCTCGACGCCGCGGTTCATGGGGCCGGGATGCATGATGAGGCCGCCTTCGGGCATGAGGGCGACCCGGTCTCGCGTGATGCCGAACAGCCGCGCGTACTCGCGCACGCTGGGGAAGTACTCGAGTCGCTGGCGTTCCCGCTGGACCCGAAGCACGTAGCAGACGTCGAGCTTGGGCAGCACTCCCTCGATGTCGTAGCTGACCTGCACGCCCCAGATCGGCGCCTCCGGCGGGATCAGCGTCGGCGGCCCCACCAAGGTGACCTCGGCGCCCATCTTCACCAGCCCGAAGCTGAGCGAGCGGGCCACGCGCGAGTGCTGCACGTCCCCGACGATCCCCACTCGGAGCCCCTCGAGACGACCGAGCTTCTCGCGCATCGTGTACAGATCCAGGAGGCCCTGGGTCGGATGTTCATGCGTCCCGTCGCCCGCATTGAGGACGTGGGCATCCACCCACCTGGTCAGTTGGAGCGGCGAGCCGCTCGAGGAGTGCCGGATCACGATCGCATCCGCGCCCATCGCCTGCAAGGTGAGGGCGGTGTCCTTGAGCGACTCTCCCTTCGCGACGCTCGATCCCCCCGCGCTGAAGTTGATCACGTCGGCCGACAGCCGCTTCGCGGCCAGCTCGAACGAGATCCTCGTGCGGGTGGAGTTCTCCAGGAAGAAGTTCACGACCGTCCGTCCACGGAGGGCCGGGACCTTCTTGATCACCCGCGTCCCGACCTCGCGGAACGACTCCGCCGTGTCGAGGATCCGCGTCACATCCGTGGCGCTCAGATCGTGCATCGACAGCAGGTGCTCGTTCACGTCACCGCGCTCCCTCGACGACGACCGCGTCTTCGCCATCGAGCTCGGCGACGAGCACCCGGACGTCATCGGCGTGACCGGTCGGCACGTTCTTCCCCACGAAGTCGGCCCGGATCGGCAGCTCGCGGTGACCGCGATCGACGAGCACGGCGAGCTGGATCTTGCGCGGGCGCCCGAGATCCATCAGCGCGTCCATCGCGGAACGGATCGTTCGGCCGGTGAACAACACGTCGTCGACCAGCACGACGACCTTGCCCGAAACGTCGAACGGGATCCTCGTTTCGTGGACCTCGGGCGCATCCGCCCGCATCCCGATGTCGTCACGGTAGAAGGTGATGTCGAGGACCCCGACCGGAACGACGGGCCCCTCGATCCGGCGGACCTCGTCCGCGAGGCGTCGCGCCAGATCGTCCCCGCGATCCGCGATCCCCACGAGGACCACGTCGGCGGCGCCCTTGTCTCGCTCCAGGATCTCGTGGGCGATCCGAGTGAGGGCGCGCCGGACGTCGTCGGGCTCCATGACCTTGGCGCTCAGAACGGAACGCCTCCCCGAGCGAGCAGGGAGGCGGACGTGTTGTCGTGCAAGTTCTTGCTCCCTTCCCGGCCTCGCGGGACCGGCTTAAAGGGGATGAACGGCCGGACGGAGCATACCGGCCGGCCGCCACGCGGACAACGAGGAAGCTTCCTGTTCGCATCGTCCTGCCCGACGTATGCTGGGCGGGAGCTTCCCGAACGCGAAAGGTGCGCCGGAACCATGGGACCTGAATGGATCGTCGTCGGCATCATCGCGGTCGCCGTCCTCTTCGGGGCGAAGAAGATCCCCGACATCGCTCGCAACGTCGGCCGCGCACAAGGTGAGTTCAAGAAGGGGATGCGGGAGGGCGCCGTCGAGGAATCGGCGCCCCCGACGGCCCAGACGCCGCCCGCGGTGACAGAACCGCCCAAGCCCGCCGAGCAGCCGCCGGCCCCCTGACCGACCGGGCCGGCCTCACGAACCCCCACCATCGTCACGCGACGCTTCGTCGCGCGCGACGCGTCCCAGGATGCCGTTGACGAACCGTTTCGATTCGTCGGTGGAGAGCTCCGCCGCCGCCTCGACGGCTTCGCTGATCGCGACCGACGGGGGAACGTCCTCTCGGTAGAGCAATTCCTCGACGGCGACCCGCAGGATCGTGCGGTCGAGGGAGGTCATCCGGTCGACGCTCCACTCCTCCGCGTCGCGCTCGAGGAGCAGGTCGATCGAAGGGAGATGCGCTTCGACGCCCTCGACGAGCTCACGGGAGAACGTCGGGATGTCACGTCCGGCCTCGTGCCAACCGGCCACCACCGCCCCCGGCGCATGCCCGGTCACATCGGCTTGGTACAGGACATCGATCGCGATCCGTCGGGCCTCTCGGCGGCTCCCCACCTCAACCCTTGACACGTTCGAGGTACTCGCCGGAGCGCGTGTCCACCTTGATGCGCTCCCCCTCCTCGACGAACAGGGGAACCTGGACGACGGCACCCGTTTCCAGCTTCGCGGGCTTCATCGCTCCCGTCCTCGTGTCACCCTTCGCTCCCGGATCGGTTTGGACGATCGCGAGGGCGACCGAAGCGGGAAGCTCGACCGCGATGGGCACGCCCTGGTGCATCGCGATCTGCGCCTCGCCGGACTCGGCGAGGTATCGGGGGGCGTCGCCCATGACCTCGCCCGGCACGTGCACCTGTTCATACGTGTCCTTGTCCATGAACACGTACTCGCCGCCATCGGCGTACAGGTACTGCATCGACTTGCGCTCGACGATCGCGAGCCCGACCTTCACGCCGGCGTTGAAGGTCTTCTCGACGACGGCGCCGGTCTTGACGTTGCGGAGCTTCGAGCGCACGAAGGCGCCGCCCTTGCCGGGCTTCACGTGCTGGAACTCGACGACCTGGAACAAGGTTCCATCGAGGTCGAGGGTCATCCCGTTCTTCAGGTCGTTCGTGGATACGCTCACCCGGGGTCCCTCACAGCTCGATCAGGTCGCGCGTGGAGATCCCGACGACCGCGCATCCATCGTCGCGGACCTCCACCATGTCTTCGATCCGGACCCCGCCGATCCCGGGGAGGTAGATCCCCGGTTCGATCGTGACCACGGAGCCTTCGGGCAGCTCGTTCTCCTGGGTCGTTCCGAGCCACGGCTGCTCGTGGATCTCGAGGCCGACCCCGTGACCCAGGCCGTGGACGAAGTTGTCCCCGTACCCGGCTTCGGCGATGACGGACCGCGCCGCGGCATCCACCTCGACCCCGGTCACGCCCGCTCGCACCACGTCGATCGCAGCCTGCTGCGCCTGGCGAACGATGTCGTGCACCTTCTGTAGCTGTGCCGCGGGCTGGCCGAACGCGATCGTGCGGGTCATGTCGGCGTGATAGCCCTCGACGACCGCTCCGAGATCGAGCTTGATCACGTCGCCCTCCTCGAGGACACGATGACCGGGCTCGTGATGGGGCTCGGCCGCGTTCTCGCCGAACGCCACGATCAGATCGAACGCGAGCCCGTCGGCCCCGGCCTCGAGCATCAGGCGCTCGAGCTCCCGGGCGATCCACCCCTCCGAGACGCCGAGGGCGAACCGATCCAAGATCCCGGTGAACGCGGCGTCCGTCGCCGCCTGGGCACGCCGGATCAGCTCCCGCTCCTCGTCGTCCTTCACGCGGCGCCCGGCCTCCACCACGTCGTCGGATGCGACGAGCTCGACGCCGCTCCCCAACGCCTCGGCCAGACCGGCGTGTGCCGACAAGGTCATCCGGTGGGCTTCGACGCCGAGCCGCGCCACCGGGGTCGACACGCACCGTTCCGCGACCGCGCCCCGGTACGACCGGTCGGACGCGGATCGGTCGATGCCGGGCACCTCGCGACGAGCCTGTTCCGCGTATCGCCCATCCGTGAGGAAGAGCTCGAACGACCTGCCGATCAGGATCTGCCCGTTGGAACCGGTGAAGCCCGTCAGGTATCGCGTATTGGCGAGGTCGGTCACGAGGAACGCGTCCACCCCGAGGTCGTCGAGACGCGCGGCGAGCGCGCGTCTCCTCAGCTGGTGATCCATGGCATCGCCTCCAGCGCGAGATGATAGCCACCGGCGCCGAGTCCCCCGATCGTGGCCCGGCACACCGCGGAGATCACCGACGTCTGACGGAATGACTCGCGTGCATAGATGTTCGACATGTGTACCTCGATCACCGGCGCCGAGCAGGCCTCCACGGCGTCACGGAGCGCGTAGGACTGGTGCGCGAGGGCGCCGGGGTTGAGGACCACCGCGTCCACTCCTTCACTGGGCGCCGAGAGCAGCCAGCCGATCAGATCGCCTTCGTGATCGGACTGCTTCCACGCCACCCTGTGGCCGAGCTCTCCGGCTCGTCGTTCCACGTCCTCCATGATCTCGGCGAGCGTCTGCGATCCGTAGGTGTCTGTATCGCGCTGCCCGAGCGCTCCCATGCTGGGGCCGAACAGATAGAGCACGTTCATACGGGAGCTCCCATCTCGTGGAGGACGCGGCGGACCTCGTCCGAGGGCACGCGGTCGACGATGCGTGGGCGACCGACATCCTCGAGCAGGACGAAGCGGACGCCGTCATGGAACTTCTTGTCCATCTGGAACGCGTGGAGGATGTCTCCGGCCGGTGGCAGCGGACCGGCCGGGTCGAGACCCAGGGACGACAGGAGCCGGACCGTCCGGGCCGTGAGTCCTTCCCGACCGAGCCCCCGCGCCTCGCTCAACCGCGCGGCGAACACCATGCCTACAGCGATCGCTTCCCCGTGCGTCCGACCCGCGAACGCGTCGAGTCGCTCCAACGCATGTCCGAGCGTGTGGCCGTAGTTGAGGACCAGGCGCCCACCGGCGTCGCGCTCGTCCTCGGCGATGGCTCCGGCCTTCGCGGCAACGCATCGGGTGACGAGTCGCTCGAGGGCGGTTGGATCCCGAGCCAGGATCGGCGAGGGATCGCGCTCCAGTTGCTCGAGCAGGTCGACGTCGATCGTCAGGGCGTACTTCGCAACCTCGCCCAGTCCGGCGCGGAACGCACGATCCGGGAGGGACGCCAACGCCGAGATCTCGCTGAGGACCACGCACGGTTGATGGAACGCCCCCACGAGGTTCTTGCCCTCGGGGAGGTTCACGGCGGTCTTCCCGCCGATCGACGCGTCCACCTGCGCCGTGAGCGTGGTTGGCACCTGCACGAACGGGGTGCCACGCATGTAGGTGGACGCGACGAACCCTGCCAGATCGCCGGTCGAGCCACCTCCCAGGGCGATGACCGGGTCGTCTCGATGCGCTTCCTGCGTCGCGAGCTGGTGCAGGAGCGCGCGATAGACGTCGAGGGTCTTCGCGTCCTCACCGGCCGGGACGAGCAGCGGCACGGCGTGGAGCCGGGCTCGATCCAGCGCAGTCGCGAGGGTTGGGAACCAGGCGTCGTGCACGGTGCGGTCGGTCACGACGAAGGCCTGGGTCGCGCCCGAGAACGCCGGCAGCAGTTCGTCGGTGCGGTCGAGCACGCCCGAACCCACGATCACCTCGTAGGACCGCCCGGGGACCCGGACGGTCACGCGCTCCAACGGAGCTCCTCCACGATCGCGTCGGCCACCTCTCCGGGTGAGCCGCTGCCGTCGACGACGTGTGCCGCGAACTCTCGATAGAGCCCCTCGCGCTCAGCCAGCAAGCGCTCCAGATCACCTTCCGCCCTGATCAGGGGCCGCTCAGCTGCCGGGCGGACGCGCTCCTCCAGCAGATCGAGGGGCACGTCCAGGAACACGCAGGTCCCGGTGTTCCGCAACGCGATCCGGTTCGCAGGCTCAAGGACCACGCCGCCGCCGCAAGCGACCACCGAAGGGTCATCGCGCGACACCTCGACGAGCGCCCTCGCCTCCAGGGCCCGGAAGGCAGCCTCCCCTTCGGTCGAGAAGATCTTCGCGACGGTCGAGCCGTGGCGTCGCTCGATCTCGCCATCGAGGTCAACGAACGGAACACCCAGACGACCCGCGACCTCGCGTCCGACCGTTGACTTGCCTGAACCGGGCATCCCGACCAGGTAGACGATCACGGGAGGGCCTCCAGGTACCGGTCGAGGTTCCCCCTCGTCTCCGGGAGCGAGTCGCCCCCGAACTTCTCGAGCGTCGCGTCGGCCAGCACGAACGCGACGACCGCCTCGCCGACGACGCCGCCGGCCGGCACCGCGCAGACGTCGGTCCGTTGCTTGATCGCGACCGCGGGTTCCCCCGTCGCGAGGTCCACGGTC
>DATAEV010000276.1:0-3055 GCA_036257875.1 Actinomycetota bacterium
CAACGAGTCGAAGAACGTCTTGTTCATCGCGTCGATGTCGATCTCCTCGGGCCGGTAGGTCCCGAACCTGATCTGCTCCAGGACGGCGCCCGCCTCGGCGAGCCAGCTCCCGATGTGGGCGATGAGATCCTTCGCGGTCCATCCCTCGGCGAAGTACCCGGGTTCCTCCACCTTGTCTCGGGGCAGCGTGTCGATCAGCGCGTGGAGCTCGTTCCAGAGTTGTTGTTCCTCGGCCATCAGGTCGCGGTCCGAACCCGTCTGCGCCATGCGAGGAGTATGACGTTCGTGCGGTGGCGGGACAGCGGGGTCTCGATCAGAGGTCGAGACCGGTCAGGCCGTGGCTGCCGAGGATCAGCGAGATCTCGCCGCCGTGGTGGAGATCGTGCTCGATCAGGTGCCAGATGACCCACTGCCGGGTGAAGGTCTGGGTGCCCGCAGGCCGCGGGCGAGAGAACTCGACGGCCAGATCGTCCGGTGTCCAACGCTGCAGACAGTCGTCGATCATCGCCCACGAGCGTTCGAGACCCTCGACGATCTCGGCGGGCCCTCGCGGGTGGTCCTCGTCGTCCTCCCAGGTCGCGTCCTCGACCGCCAGGCCGGGGACGGTCGTGCTCTGGACACGGAACAGGTCACGGAGCGCGGGATCGCCCTCGCCGAGGATGTCGTGGAACCAATAGGTGCGGGACGCTGCCACATGGCCGCCGAGCTGCCAGACGGCCCACATGTTCGGGGCGGGGCGAACGAGCAGCTGGTCGGCGGTGAGGTCTCGGAGCGAGTCGAGGAGCAGGCGGTGGTAGTTCGCCCACCCGTCGTAGAAGGTCTGTTGTTCGGGAGCTGCGGATGCCATACCTACTCCTGCCATCGGACCGTCGAGAGACGGTACATGCCCGAGAGGCCCTTCAGCTCCGCGTCGGTGGGACCCTCGAACGTGAACTCGCCGGCGCTCTCGGTGAGTTCGCGAACGAGCGAGGAGACGAGGATCTCCGAACCGCGCGCCTCCGCCGCGATCCGCGCGGCGAGGTTCACCGCCTTGCCGTAGAAGTCGTCGGCGTCCCGGATGGGTTCACCCGTGTGCAGACCGATCCGCACGCGCAGGTCGTCGGAGTCCCGCCGGCCGAGAGCGCGCTGGATGTCGATCGCGCACTTCAGCGCCTCGCGCGCCGACGGGAAGGCCAGCATGAACCCGTCGCCTTGCGACTTCACTTCGAACCCCGAGTGCCGAGCGACTTGGTCGCGGACGATCGCGTTGTGCTCGTGGAGCAGGTTCATCCACTCGAGGTCCCCCAGGCTCTCGGTGATGTGCGTCGAACCCTCGATGTCGGTGAACAGGATCGTAACGGTCCCGTTCGGCGCGGTGGCGGACGCGAGGTCGGGACGACCCCGAGCGACGTCGCTCGCGATCCGGTCCAGGGCGCCGATCTCGCGGAAGCGTGCGATCGCGGGGCCCTGCACGAAATCGTCGAACTCGAAGAACTCGCGCACCTCGATCTCGGCTTCGCCGTCGTCCAGGGACGGCTTCGGATAGCGCATCGCCCATTTCATCGCCTCCTCCTTCGAGGCGACCCGGATGATCGTGTAGCCGGCGATGAGGTCGTTCGAGTCCGTGAACGGTCCTTCGATCAGCGTGCGTTCGTCGCCCACGTACCTGATCCGCCAGCCGTGCGAGGAGCTCTTCAGTCCAGCGGCGTCGTAGAGGATGTCCGCCTCCGCGAGCTCCTCGTGATACCTGACCTGCTGCCCCAGCAGCTCCTCCGTCGGCTTGCCGCCCTCCTCCGAGGTGCGGCTCGCCTTGACCAGGATCATGTAGCGCATCGGGATGACTCCCTACGTCGGTGACACGCCAGCCGTGTCGACCCGGAGGCCATCGTATCGATGCGGTCGGTGCGTACACTGGCCGATCGGTCGGCCGTGGGACGGCCGGCCACCACGGATAGGGAGACTGCACGTGCCGTCGATCTTGCGTCCGAAGGCGGTGTGGTCGGGCGATGTCGTCGCGGTGGCGGCCCTGTCCGGCGGGCTGGAAGAGGGTGACGCGTCTCTGTTGGAGCGCGGCGTCGAAGCGATCGAGCAGATGGGGTTCGAGGTCCGCGTGTCGCCACTGGTCGACCTGGACCGGCGGTGGTGGTGGGCGGCCGCGCCGCCCCCAGAGGTAGCCGAGGAGGAGTTCAACCGTCTGCTGCGTGATCCGGAGGTGCGAGCGATCTTCGCGCTCACCGGCGGCCGGTTGGCGCTGAGCTATCTCGACCTGATCGACTTCGAAGCCGTGAGGGCGGATCCCAAGCCGCTGCTGGGCTTCAGCGACATCTCCACGCTGCATCTGGCGCTGCATGCCCGCACCGGCCTGGTGTCCTTGCACTCCGACTGTGTCACGCACGGATTCGGCTACTGGCACGAGACCGACGACGGCCGTCGCAAGGAGCTCGAGGACGTGTATCTGCGCGTGCTGACCGGCGACGGCGCGCCGGGCGTCCTGCCGCCGGGCCGTCCGTGGGAGTGCTGGCGTTCGGGCCGTGCGCAGGGTCCGCTCGTGGGCGGGATGCTCAATCGCCTGGTGCGGGTCCAGTCCACGTCGTACGCGCTGACCCCCGAGCACTTCGACGGCGCGATCCTGTTCTGGGAGGAGGCCTTCACCTCGACCTCGGTGGTCTGGAACGACCTGCACGTGCTGCGGCACGCGGGCGTGCTCGACCGGATCGCGGGCATGATCGTCGGTACCCCGTTCGAGGTCGATCCCACCGAGGGCGGGCCGGGCACGCTCCGCGAGATCGTCCTCGACGTGCTGGGCGAGCGCGACATCCCCGTGCTCGGCAACGTCGACGTGGGCCACGACCCGCCGAACCTCCCGATGCCGCTCGGCGTCCGCGCCGAGATGGACGCCGACGCCATGACGTTGTCGCTGCCGGAACCCGCGGTGGACGCGGGCTGATCGGCGTCGATCCACGTGTCCGCGAAGGGGCCGAGATGGCTACGTTCGTCTTGATCCACGGCGCCGGCGACGTCGGCTGGTACTGGCACCTGGTCGAGGCCGAGCTGCGCGAACGAGGTCACGACGTCG
>DATAEV010000313.1:0-1509 GCA_036257875.1 Actinomycetota bacterium
GACCGTTGGTCGATCTGGACGACGCCGTCGACGGTGCCGTCGTCCAACAGCGTGATGGGGACGAAGGTCTGGAACTGCTCCTCATCCGGTCGCTGGAGACCGTCGTGGTACGTGCCGGCGCTCGAGAGGACGCTCACGGTCCGGCCGTCCAACGCCTGCCCGATCCACCGATCGTCGGCGGCGATGACGCTCGTGTCGTCCCCCTGGGCGGTCGAATAGATCAGCGCCCCGTCCAGCCGCCAGATCCGGAGGGTCGTGAACCGGTCGTCCGACCGCATCACCGCCTGGACCAGGACCGTCAGGTGGCGAGAGGCGGCACCGGTGATGTCTCGCGCGAGCAGGTCGGCCGAGAGCTCCTTCTCGATGAACGATCCCGAGAGGCTCTCGGCTCGTGCCTGGGCGTCCGCCTCCGACCCTCCGTCCGACGAACCAGGCAGGACGACCAACGCGAGCAGGACGAGCAGGAGCAGGAGGGCGGCTCCGCCCCACAGGAAGCGGCCGTACCGGTCGAGGACTCCCGTTGTCTGATCAGTCATGAACCGTCCCGACGGCTGCCCGCTCACGCGTCGAGCAGCCCCACCTTCTCTCTCGGCCACCGGCCGCTCAGGCTTGAACCGGAGCGGAGGGGGGTTTCTCGCGGTTCCGGAGAGCGGCCGCTGGAGCGCAGAGGTGAACACCCGCGGAAGCGTGGTGGCACCACGGCTAGGGGTGGCTGACACGAGCGATCGAGGTCGCGCGCTAGCTGCGAAGCGGGCTCGCGGTCTTGGATCAACGGTCCGCGAAGCGGCCCGACACCTCATCTCGTGAGGGCAGTCGAACGAAGATCGCCAGATACCCGCTTGCTAGGTCTTTCGGCCTCCCCCGCCCGGGCGGGGTTACCCCTCCGCTCCCTACCGCAGGATGGCCCCGAAAGGTCGATGCGGCGGTGGGTCGGTGAGCCGACACTACTCGAGTACGTCGGGCGACCGATGGATGGGATCGCCCGTGGGAGGTCGAGGAAGGATCCGAGGTGAAGACCGGGGGCGGCAGGGGACGGAAGCGGGGAACCGCTGCGTGGCGTCGAGCGCGCACCGTCGCACCGATCCTGGCGCTCGCGGTTGCGGTCGGCGCGCCGAGCACCGCGGCTGCCTCTCAGGACTCGGCCCCGCGCGCACAGGTCATCGTCATGGGGGAGCCCGGTGCAACCGCCTCGATCGAGAGCGCCGTCGAGCTCGCCGGCGGCGTGGTCGAGCAGCGCCTATCGATCATCGGCGGATTCTCGGCGGCTGTTCCCGCCGATGACCTCCCGATCCTTCGCGGCCTTCCCGGTGTCGTGTCGGTGAGCGTGGACTCGGAGATGCATCCCCTGGACGCCACGTACGATCCGGCGACCGACGTCAACTCGATGAACGCCGTCACCCGCTACACGGGGGCGGTCGACTGGTGGAACACCGGCTACACGGGCGCCGGCGTCGATGTGGCGGTGATCGACACCGGCGTGTCCCCGGTCGTGGGCCTCGCAACGCCCGG
>DATAEV010000323.1:0-6182 GCA_036257875.1 Actinomycetota bacterium
CGGGAACCTGCCGATCATCAACCTGTCCGGCGGGACGGAGGTTGGGGCGTGCTTCTTGTCTCCCACGCCGATCTGCGAGCTGAAGCCGCTCACCCTCCGCGGCCCGGCGCTCGGCATGGCCGTCGACATCTGGGGTCCCGACGGAACGCCCGCGGGACCGAACGAGGTCGGCGAGCTCGTCTGCACGCAGCCGTGGCCGTCGATGACGCGCGGGATCTGGGGCGACCCCCAGCGGTACCTCGACACCTACTGGTCGCGGTGGCCAGGGGTGTGGGTCCACGGCGATTGGGGCGTCCGTGACGAAGACGGCTTCTGGTTCCTCCGAGGACGCTCCGACGACACGCTCAACATCGCGGGGAAGCGGATCGGTCCGGCCGAGGTGGAATCGGCGATCGCCACGCACCCGTCCGTGGCGGAATCGGCTGCCGTCGGCGTTCCCGATCCCGTGAAGGGCGAACAGGTGTGGTGCTTCGTCGTGCTCAAGCCGAACCAGCCCCCGGAGGCCGACGAGCTCCGCCGGGCGGTGGCCGATCACCTGGGGAAGTCGTTCACGCCGGCGCGGATCTTGTTCGTGGGCGAGCTGCCGAAGACCCGGAGCGCGAAGATCGTCCGCCGGGCGATCCGAGCGGCGGCGTTGGGCGAGGATCCCGGTGACCTGTCGGGCCTCGAGGATCCCCGATCGCTCGACGCGGTCCGCGAAGCGGTCGGCCGGTAGGCTCGGTCGCGATGCGCGTCGCGGTCTGTCAGATGAACGCGGGCGGTGGCGACGTTCCCGACAACGTCGCCACCGCCGTTCGGTTGCTGGACGAGGCCGGCGCCGGCGGCGCCGACCTCGCCTCCCTGCCGGAGCTCTGGCCCGCCTACGGATCGTCCGCCGCGATGCGCGGGTCCGCGGCGCCGATCCCGGGCCCGCTCACCGACGCGGTCGCGGAGGTCGCGCGCGCCCGTTCGATGTGGATCGTGGGCGGCTCGGTCCCCGAAGCCGCGGACGAGCATGTGTTCAACACCTCCTGCCTGTTCGATCGCGAAGGGGAGATCGTCGCGCGCTACCGCAAGATCCACCTGTTCGACGTGGATCTGCCGGGACAGCCGCCGCACCGGGAGTCCGCCGTCTTCGGCGCGGGAGAAGAGCTCGTCACCCGCGACACGGATCTGGGACGGATCGGCCTCTCGATCTGCTACGACGTGCGATTCCCCGAGCTCTACCGCGGGCTGATGACGCTCGGCGCGGAGATCGTCTGCGTCCCGTCGGCGTTCACCGAGGTGACCGGTCGTGCGCACTGGGAGGTGCTGCTGCGAGCCCGAGCGATCGAGGACCAGAGCTTCGTCGTGGCGGCGGCGCAGTGGGGACCCTGGGGCCGCCCGGAGGACGGCCGCCGCACGTACGGCAACTCGATCGTGGTCGACCCGTGGGGCGAGGTGCTGGTGCGCGCTCCCGACAAGGGAGACGGCGTCTGGTTCGCCGACCTCGACATGGCCGCCCTCCAGCGCGTCCGGAAGACCCTGCCGGCGCTGCAGCACCGACGTCTGGGACCGGTCTGCTGATGCGCCGGTCCCTGCCGGACGGCTTCGAGCTGGATGACGACCGCGATCGTGTGGACGTCGACGTCGTGCACCGCTACCTGTCCGAGGAAGCGTATTGGGTACCGGGCCGGTCACGCGCGACGATCGAGGAGCTGATCCGATCCTCGACCCGCGTGATCGCCGCGTACGAACCGGAGGGCGCGCTCGTCGGCTTCTGCCGCGTGGTGTCCGATGGGTCGAACATGGCGTGGCTCGGCGACGTCTTCGTGCTGGAGCCGTATCGCGGTCGGGGTCTCGGCATCGCCTTGGTCCGTGACGCCGTCGAGGATCCGTTCTCGGCCGACTGCTACTGGTACCTCAACACCCGCGACGCGCAGACCTTGTACCAGCGGTTCGGCTTCGTCGGCGCGGATCCGCATCGCACGCTCGTGCGCCCTCCCCCTGACCGCAGCTAGGGCTCGAGGTCGTCCAGCGTGTCGATGTCCTGCGGAACGGGGCGGTCGACCGCGGCCTCCTCGACCCATCCGGGGTGCGACGCCATCAGCACCCGAGCGCCCGCGTCGCCGTGCAGGTGCCCCGCGTCGGCGTAGATCTCCCGGGAGAGCAGGGCCGGTCCGGGTCCGTCCGTGAACCGCAGGCGCGCGATCCGGGCGCGCGTCGTCCGGAACGTCTCGATCAGCGCGCGGACATCGGTTCCGAGGATGCCCGGCTGGTCGGCCATCAGGACGACCGCCGCCTCGCTCCGCTCGTCGAGCGCGTGGATCGCCGCCGCGAGCGAGGTCGCCTGCCCATCCCGGAACGAGGTGTTGCGGACCGCGCTGACCTCGGCGGGGAGGACGGCCTCGACGGCGTCCGCATCGTGACCCGTCACGACCAGGATCTCGTCGACGCCGCCTTCGCGGAGCGCGGCGACGGCGTGGAGCACGAGGGGGACTCCGTCGAGCTCCGCCAGCTGCTTCGTGCCGCCGAACCGCGAGCCGGTCCCGGCCGCGAGCACGATCCCCGAGATCACGCAGGCGGCGGCGTCGAACCGCCGAAGAGCCTCCGGAAGAAGGAGACGATCACGCTCCAGGCAGCGGCGAGGCCGAGCCGGACGCCGCCGACGGGCTTCGCGGCGGCCGGCGCCGCTGACGGGGTCGACGCAGCGGCCTGTTCGCCGGCGCCGGCCGCCGCGATGCTCTGTTCGAGGCAATCCGCGAACTGTTGCGTCAGGCGCTTCGAGACCTCCGGGAGCAGGCCGCGCGACAGCTGAGCGGCCGCGCCCGTGAGCGTCATATCCGCTTGCATCTTCACCGCCGTCCCGGCGTCCACGGCCTCGAGCCAGGACGTGACCTTGGCGTCAGCGGCTCCCTTGCCCTTCTGCTCGGTGCCCTTCGCGTGCAGGACCACGCGGTGCGCTGCTTCGTCGCGCTCCTCCAACGTCACCGATCCCGCGAACGACATCGAAACCGGGCCGAACTTCATGGTGAGCTTGCCCTTCCAGTTGCGATCGTCGATCTCCTCGGTGAGCTCGGCTCCCGGCATGCACGGCGCGACCTTGTGGACGTCGAGGAGGTAGTCCCACACCTGATCGAGCGGCTTCGCGACCGTGAACGCGTTCTCGATGAGCACGGCCGCAGCCTAGCGTCCCGGTATCGTTGCTCGCATGGATGACCCCTCATCGATGCCGGCGCCACCCGAGGGCGACCGCGTCTTCGAGCTGGTCGAGAGCACGCGCCGCTATCTGCTCACGCGCGAGGAGGACGGCTTCGCCGTCTGGGACACGGAGGGGGGCGTGGACGTGCCGGTCGAGATCTTCCCACTCACCGACGAGGGCGAGCTGGACGCCCGCGACCGGTTCCAGACGTTGCGATCGGAGGACCGCCGCGAGCGCATCCTTCCATCGGTTCTCTTCTGGGCCGCGATCCTGGGCGGGATCGCGTGGGTGTGTGCTCGGGTGGTCTTGGGTCTTGGCTACCTGACCACGGTCCGGCCGTTCAGAGGTTCCGGTGAATGGCTCGTGTGGGCGCAAGGCGCCGAGACGATCACGTTCGCGGTCTTCATCGGCGCTTCCGTGCTCTACGTGGTCCTCTGGATCTCGCGCCGAGCTCCGCCCTGAAACCTGGCTCAGGGGCGAGCTTCCGTGCCGGGCCGCGGACGGTCGTGGATCGGGGTCGGTCGTTCCTTGAGGAAGCCGCCGTCGCGCCCGCGCCGCACGGCGACGATCTCGCCGATGATCGCTTGGGCGATCTCCTCCGGTCCTTCGGCGCCGAGGTCGAGGCCGGCCGGGCCGTGGATGCGGGATCGACCTTCCTCCGTGATCGGCGTGCCCTCCTCCTCCAGCTCCATGAGCAGCCGTTGGGTGCGCGCCGCCGGACCGAGCATCGCCACGTAGCGCGCGTCCGTCGTCAGGAGGCCGCGCAGGTACGCCTTGTCGCGGAGGAAGTTGTGCGTCATCACGACGACGAACGTCCGAGCGTCGATCGTGATCGCTTCGGCGACGTCCGACGCGTCGTCCACCGAGGCGAACCCGTGTGCCTCGGGGAACCGCTCACGGTTGAGGAACGCCGGCCGGTCGTCGACGACCGTGACCTTCCAGCCGAGGAGCGAGGCCGCCCGAACGAGGGGGACGGCGTCGTGTCCCGCTCCACAGATCACGAGCCGGAGCGGTGGGTCCAAGATCTCGACGAACGCGCGGATCCCCTCGGCGAGGGTCCGGATCTCCGAACGCTCGGTCATGAGCAGCTCGCGCGCCGCGGCGATCGCCTCGGCGTCAACATCGGATCTGCCGAGGGATCCCTCGACGGCCCCGTCCGGCATCACGATCAGGCGCGCGCCTGGGGCGACCGCCTCCGGTTCGGTTGACTCGATGACCGTGACGAGGCTGATCGGCCGTTCCTCCTCGAGCGCGGTGCGCAGGGCATGCGCGGCCTCGGCGGCGCGGTCGGCGGGTTCGATGAACACCTCGATGGCGCCGTTGCAGCCGAGTCCGAGCCCCCAAACGGCATCGTCGTCGGCGGTCAGGTCCCAGCCCGCCAGCCGGGCCCGTCCTTCTTCCATGACGAGCCGAGCCATATCGGCGACGTCCCCCTCGAGGCAGCCTCCGCTGATGTTGCCGATGGGTGCGCCTTCCTCGGGGACGAGCAGCCGGGCACCGGGACGTCGATAGGTGGATCCCCGGACGGCCACGATCGTGGCGAGCGCCATCCGCTGGCCACTGGCGGAGAGGGATCCGATCGCCGTGAGGACATCCGTGATCTCACTCACGGAGGCGATGGTACCGAGGTTCAGATGGTCGCACGGGTGCCGATACCAGCTGGGATGGACGACTCCTTCGCGTTCGGCAAGCCGTCGCGCAAGCGCTCGCTCCCGGCCGCCCCGCGGCCCAAGGGGCAGCGGGCGGATGCCAGCTCGGGCCGCGGGCGCATCATGGCGCTCGTTGCCGCGGGCGTGGTCGTCGTACTGGTCGTTGTCGGCTTCATGACGTTCGTGAAGGGCAGCGGCGAGCAGATCGCGTCCGACCAGCAGAGCGTGATCTCGCAGATCGGCGCGGCCAAGGACGTCGAAGCGCAGACGACCGAACAGCAGGCGATCACCGCGGTCCAGGAGCTGTACGCGGAGCAAGGCTCGTTCGACGGCGTCACGGTGGCCGCCTTGAAGCACTTCGAGCCGGCGTTCTCGTACACGGACAACGCTTCGACCGGTCCGAAGGTGATCGCCGTGGGCGCGTCGTCGAGCGGGGTCGGCCTCGCCGTCCTGTCGCAGTCGGGCACGTGCTTCTACCTCCACATCGCGGCGTCCTCCGTCCGGTACGGAACCGGCACCACGTGCACGGGCACGGCCGCGCTGACGGCGGCCGCCACGAGCTGGCCCTCATGAGCGACACCTTCACGTTCATCGCGCCGGTGATGCCGCGGCGCCAGGTGGATCCCTTCGCCGTGAAGCTCGTGACGTCCGGTCTTGTCCTGCTCCTGCTGGTCTCGGCCTTCGCGACGTTCGTCGTCGCGAAGGAGCGCTCGGCCGATGTCCGGCGCGCGGCGCTCGAAACACAGCAGCGGGCCCGGGAACAGGCGAACGCCGACCGGCTCGCGTCGATCCCGGACGCGGCCGCCGCCGTCCCCGATCCGATCACGACGGGTCCGGTTCCCGCCGGCGTTGCGAAGCTCCTCGACGGCCCCGCGAGGGACGCGGCCGAGCGCGCCCTCGCGCTCGCGCGAGACGCGCTCGGCCGCGGCGACCTCGCGGCGACGGACGCGGCCCAGCTCGCGGACGCCGACCCGACCCTCCTGTTCGTCGATGGACCGTCGACGGCGCCGACGATCGTCAGCGTCTCGGTGAGCGGCGGGGTCTGGGCCGCCGCGGTCATGGGTCTGTCCGGGGCGTGCTACGGGGTGTCGATCGACGCTCACGGGGCCGTCCGGTACGGCCACGCCGGCGCCTGCACCGGGCGTGCCGCGCTCGCGGCGGCCCAGACGGCCTGGTAGTCCGCCGCTCCTTGCTCCGCACTCCCCCTGGCGCAACTCGCGCGTTCTCCACCTCCGTACTAGGCTCCTGCGTTACCCCGCAGACCGCTCCGGATCGAAAGGAGTGCTGCATCGTGACGCAGATCTCCGTCACCGTGAACGGGGTGCGAAACGAGGCCGACGTCGAGCCTCGAACGCTCCTCGTGTACTTCCTCC
>DATAEV010000324.1:0-4775 GCA_036257875.1 Actinomycetota bacterium
GTCGTGGCCGTACCTCGTGTTCGCGTCGGTGCGATGGAGCGTCGTTACGACTGACCCTTGAGTTCCTCGAGCCCGTCCAGCAACAGGTCCAGCGCGAACTCGAACTCGAACTGGTCGTCGCAGCCCGGGCCGACGACGGACGCGTCGTCGTGGGTGACCGTCACGAAGAGCTCGTAGATGGATGGGTAGACGTCGGCCATCTCCCCCCACATCTGCGCCTCCACCTGCGGGTCGACATCGCTCGTGTCGTTGAAGAGCTCCTGGGTGAAGCCCATCAGCCGGCTGCCCATCGCGTGCATCGCGTGGTGGGTGAGGTCCATCGAGAGGCCACCGGCTCGGAACATCCCGATCATCGAGTCCATGTAGGCGAGCACGGTCGGGGTCGGCTCCGTCCTGGACTCCATCACTCGGGAGGCCCACGGATGGCGGAGCAACGCCTGCCGAGCCGACAGGATCCGCTGACGGACGGCCGCCTTCCAGTCCACGCCGGTGGCGGGGGGGTCGATCTCCGCGACGACCACGTCGATCATGCCGTCGAGGAGCTCGTCCTTGCCGGACACGTGCTTGTACAGCGCCATCGGAACGACGCCGAGCTCCTGCGCGATCTTCCGCATGCTAGCGGCCTGAACGCCGCCCTGGTCGGCGAGCGCGACGGCGGTGCGGAGGATGCCCTCCCTACTGAGAGGAGCGCGGGTCCGCTCGTCCTGCTCGATCTGAGTTGCCATGCCCACCAACCCCTCTCATCCCGCTTGACAGGTGTACGCCGTACACCTAGCATCAGCCTGCACAGTGTACGGCGTACACCAGTCAAGGTCCAGGAACGTGGCGGATGTCGGAAGGGCGACGGCCCAGGTCGGAGCGGAAGGAGCATCACGATGAAGGCGATCGAGCAAGATCGGTACGGCTCGGCGGACGTGCTCGAGTTCAGAGACATCGAGGAGCCGGCGGTCGGCGAGAACGGCGTGCTCGTCCGCGTGCACGCCGCCGGCAGTGGTCCGGACGTCTGGCACCTGATGACCGGGATGCCGTACATGGCGCGGCTCGCGATCGGGTTCCGTCGGCCGAAGATCCGCGTTCGCGGCTGGGACGTCGCGGGAACCGTGGAGGCGGTCGGCGCGAACGTCACCGACGTCAGGCAGGGCGACGAGGTGATGGGCACCGCCGAAGGCTCGTTCGCCGAGTTCGCGGTCACCGACCCGGACAAGCTGGTCCCGATGCCGGCGACCCTCACCTTCGCGCAGGCGGCGGCCGTTCCGGTCTCCGGAACCACCGCCCTTCGGGCCGTCCGCGACGTGGGGAAGGTTGAGCCGGGGAAGCGGGTCCTGGTGATCGGTGCCTCCGGAGGTGTGGGCTCGCTCGCCGTGCAGATCGCGAAGGCGTTCGACGCCCACGTCACCGGCGTGAGCAGCACGTCGAAGACGGACCTGCTCCGGTCGATCGGTGCGGACGAGGTGATCGACTACACGCGGGAGGACTTCGCGGACGGATCGCGGCGGTGGGACGTGATCGTCGACACCGCGGGACGTCGCTCGTTGTCACGGTTACGCCGCGCACTCACCTCGAAAGGCACCCTCGTGATCGTGGGCGGCGACGGCGGCGGGCACTGGACGGGAGGCTTCTTCCGCGGGATGCTGCGCGCGCCGGTGATGTCTCTGTTCGTAGGTCAACGGCTCCGTGGGCTGGCCTCGAAGGTCAAGCGGGAGGACCTCATCGCCCTCACGGAGCTGATCGAGGCCGGGTCGGTCACGCCGGTGATCGACCGGACCTATCCGCTGATCGAGGCTCCCGACGCGATCCGGTATCTCGAAGAAGGACATGCTCGAGGGAAGATCGTCGTCACCGTGTGAGGAGCGCGATGAAGGCGATCGTCCAGAACCGATACGGCACAGCGGACGTCCTCGAGCTCCGGGAGATCGAGCGACCGATCGCCGAGGACGACGAGATGCTCGTTCTGGTTCGGGCGGCGTCGATCCACGCCGACGTCTGGCACGTGATGCGAGGCGTTCCCTACGTGCTCAGGTTCATGGGCGCGGGGGTACGCCGGCCGAAGAACCTCGTTCCGGGCACGGATCTTGCAGGCCGGGTCGAGTCGGTCGGCAAGAACGTGACCCGCTTCCGGCCGGGTGACGACGTCTTCGGTCAGAGCCTCTCCGCCAACCTGTGGCGTCACGGGGGCGCCTTCGCCGAGTACGCCGCCGTTCCGGCCTCCCGGTTCGAGCCGAAGCCCGCCGGCCTCACGTTCGACCAGGCCGCGGCGGTCCCGACCTCCGGATCGCTCGCGGTCCAGGGCGTTCGCGATGAGGGCCGTGTCCAGGCGGGTCAGCGGGTCTTGATCAACGGCGCCGGGGGAGCGGTGGGGACCTTCGCGGTGCAGCTCGCGAAGGCCTACGGAGCCGAGGTGATCGGTGTGGATGCCCCCGCCAAGCTCGAGGTGCTTCGGTCGATCGGGACGGATCGGGTCATGGACTACACGAAGGAGGACTTCACGCGGAGCGGCGAGCGTTACGACGTGATCCTGGACATCGCCGGGAACCATCCGTGGCCGGACATCAGACACGCGATCACTCCTGGGGGCGCCTTCGTCCTGATCGGACACGATCACTACGGAGCGTCGGGTCACCGCTGGTTCGGCAGTCTGGGTCGCTTCGGCAAGCTGGTCCTGATGTCACCGTTCGTGAGCCAGCTGCACCCCTTCCGGGGCGCGAAGGACCCGGGAGATCGCCTTGTCGTCATGAAGGAGCTGATCGAAGCCAGGAAGGTGACGCCGGTCATCGACCGGACGTTCCCGTTGAGCCAGGTTCCCGAGGCGATGCGTTACCTGGAGTCGGGGCAAGCCGTCGGGAAGGTCGTTATCACGGTCGGTGACTGACGACGCGGTCTCGCCCCGGCCGAGCGCGACGCGGGCGATGGGGGTAGAACGAACACGGAGCGCGCGTAGAGACCCTCACGTGGGAGGGAGACGACGATGGAACGGGTGGTCGTCGGGGCGCGGCTGCCGGCGCACCTGGATGAGTCGGCCGCCGCGGCCGACATCGTGCTCGCACCGGACGATCTCGCGGCCATCGAGACGGCCCTCGGCGACTCGATCCCGGTCTGGGGGCCACACCCCGAGGGGATGCCGCCGCAGTCGGGAGGTGGGGAGTGACCGCGACCGCGTTCCTCGGCCTCGGGACGATGGGCCGGGCGATGGCAACGAGCGCGCTGCGCGCCGGCATCCCGACGATCGTCTGGAACCGTGAGCCGGATGCGACCCGAGACCTCGCCGAGCTCGGCGCGGACGTCGCGGAGACCGCGGCGGACGCTGCCGGGCGAGCCGAGATCGTCGTCACGATGGTGACGAACGCGGATGCGGTCATCTCGATCGCTCGCGACCAGGGCATGCTCGCCGCGCTCGCTCCGGGCACGATCTGGATCCAGATGAGCACGATCGGCGTTGAGGGGATCGAGCGCGTCGCGGCCCTGGTGGATGCCGAGCGTCCTGATGTGATCCTCCTCGACGCGCCGGTGTCGGGGAGCAAGGTTCCCGCGGAGCAGGGCCAGCTGACGATCTTCGCGTCGGGACCGGAGGAGGCTCGATCGCGCGTCGGCCCGCTCTTCGAGGCGCTCGGCGAACGAACGATCTGGGTCGGCGCGGTCGGGGCCGGGTCGCGGTTGAAGCTCGTGAACAACACGTGGCTCGCGTTCACGTCGGAGGCGGTCGTTTCGTCGATCGCGCTCGCTCGTCGATTGGGGCTCGGGACCGAGACGGTGACCGGTGCCCTCGACGGCGGTCCGCTCGTGTCTCCCTGGCAAGCGGCCAAGCTGCAACGCATCGCCAAGGACGACTACTCGACGCAATTCGGGTTGTCGCTCGCCCTGAAGGACGTCCATCTCGCGCTGCAGGCGGCCGACGACGGCCGCTTCGTCGCGCTTGCATCCCTCGCCGACGAGTGGCAACACGCCGTCGATGACGGGCTCGGCGACCAGGACCTCACCGTCATGACACGGGCGCTCGAGCAAGATCGCGGCACCCGGACGCCGTGAGTGAGCTGATGTTCTGCCCAGTCGAGGAGTGGCGAGCATCCGCCGGAACCCTCCGATGATCGATGCCATCAGCGACGTCGAGGACCTGCGCCGCCATCTCCAGTGGGCGATCGAGGTCGAGCACTGCACGATCCCGCCGTACGAGTACGCGATGTGGAGCGTGGCGGATCCGGATTCGGCCGCCGCGACCTCGATCAAGTACGTGGTTCGTGAGGAGATGCTGCACGCCGCCCTCGCGGCCAACCTGCTGACGGCGGTGGGCGGACGACCGCGGTTCACGGGCGATGCCGTCCCCCGCTATCCCGAAGCGATGCGCCATCACGATCCGAAGGTCCCGCTCGTGTTGCATCTGGCACGGGCGTCGGTCGAGCTCGTGCGGGACGTGTTCCTGCGGATCGAACAGCCTGAGGAACCCGGTGCTCGGCCGGAAGCCGATCGCTACGAGACCCTCGCACAGTTCTACGAGGCGATCGTCGCCGCGCTCGCTCGGCTGGGAGACGAGGTGTTCACCGGCGATCCGCGCAAGCAGGTGACGAAGGGCTACGCGGGGCACGGCGGCGGCGCACTCTTCGCAATCACCGGCCTCGATTCCGCCCTACTGGCGATCGAGCAGATCGTCGAACAGGGAGAGGGAACGCATACGTCGGCGTTCGCTCCGGTCGGATTCGACGCGAGCAGGCTCGAGCACCTCGAGCTGGAGCCCTTCGGGTTCCAAGGTGCGCCGGAGCCCGCCCACTATTGGCGCTTCCTCG
>DATAEV010000334.1:0-11832 GCA_036257875.1 Actinomycetota bacterium
GATCATGGAAGAGCTGGACATCTCCGCGAGCCGTCGCGTGCGCGGGCTCGGTTCGAAGCAGCGCGAGCTGCTGCTCGACAAGTTCGGCAAGAAGTAGCGGCGGCTCCGCCTCGTGCGTCGAGGCACGCTGATCGTCATCGCCGGCCCCTCCGGGGTCGGGAAAGGGACCGTGATCCAACGGTTGCTTTCCCGGATCCCGGAGGGGCCGGCGCTTTCCGTCTCCGTCACCACCCGAGCGCCGCGGCCAGGCGAGCTCGACGGCGTGCACTACCACTTCGTCACGGACGCCGCGTTCGACCGGATGGTCGCGGACGGATCCCTTCTCGAATGGGCGGAGATCGTCGGCCACCGGTCCGGAACACCGCGCCGACCGGTGGAACAGCTCCTCACCGCGGGGCGCGATGTCATCTTGGAGATCGACGTGAAGGGCGCCGAACAGGTGCGGGCGCGCGTGCCCGAAGCCCTCCTCATCTTCCTGGAACCACCGTCGCTCGAGGTCCTCGAGCAGCGGCTCCGGGGCCGCGGGACCGAGACCGAGGCGATGATCGAGGACCGTCTGGGGCTGGCCGCTCGCGAGCTCGAGGAGACAGCGTGGTTCGACGCGGTCGTGGTGAACGATGATGCGGACCGCGCCGCGGACGAGGTCGCTGCTATCATCGAGGCGTCCCGCACCGTCTGACCTGCTGAAAGAACGCGACAGGAGTGCCGTCCCGATGATCGAACCCAAGATCGACGACTTGCTCGCGACCGTGGACTCCAAGTACACCTTGGTGATCCTGTCGGCGAAGCGCGCACGTGAGATCAACTCGTACTACAACCAGCTCGGCGAGGGGCGAGGCGAGTTCGTGCCGCCGCTCGTGGAGTCCGGGCTCCGCAACAAGCCGCTCTCGATCGCCCTCGAGGAGATCGCCGAGGGCAAGATCGACTACGAGCGTCCCGAGGAGATCATCGAGGTCGACTGACGTGTCCGAGCCACACGGTCGCCGGGTGTTGCTCGGTGTCACCGGTGGCATCGCCGCGTACAAGGCCGCCCTCGTGGCGCGGCTGTTGTCCGATGCCGGGATGGACGTGACGGCCGTGCTCACGGACTCGGCGACGCGGTTCGTCGGCCCGGACACGTTCTCGGCGTTGACGGGTCGACCCGCCTACGTGTCCCTCTGGGACCGGCCCGGGGAGGTTCTCCACGTGCGTCTCGCGCACGAGAACGATGTTGCGGTCGTCGCGCCGTGCACGGCGAACACGATCGCCAAGCTCGCGCATGGGCTCGCCGACGATCTCCTCACGTCGACCCTGCTCGAGTACGACGGGCCGCTCGTGCTCGCGCCGGCGATGCACTCGGGGATGTGGGGTGCGGTCGTCACGCAGACGAACGTCGCCACGCTTTCGTCGCGCGGCGTTCGGATCGTCGGACCGGTCGACGGGCCGCTCGCCCATGGAGACTCGGGACCCGGGCGGATGAGTGAGCCGGCAGCGATCGCCGACGCCGTCTTCGCGGCCCTTCGGCCGCGTGATCTCGAGAGCGCCCGCGTGCTCGTCACGGCGGGCCCAACCCACGAACCCATCGACCCGGTCCGCTTCATCGGCAACCGCTCGAGCGGGAAGATGGGCATCGCGATCGCACGCGAGGGAGCCGCTCGGGGCGCAACGGTCACCCTGGTGCTCGGCCCTGGCACGATCGCGCCGCCACCCGCGATGGAGGTGGTCCGCGTACAGACGGCGGACGAGATGCGTTCGGCCGTCGTCGATCGGTTCGCTGCGGTCGACGTGATCGTGATGGCGGCCGCGGTCGCGGACTTCCGTCCGAAGGCGCCGAACGAGTCCAAGATGAAGAAGGAGGCCGGGGTCCCCGACCTTATGCTCGAGCCGACACCCGACATCTTGGCCGAGCTGGGTGAGCGAAGGCGCGCCGGTCAGTTCCTCGTGGGCTTCGCGGCGGAGACCGATGACGTGGAGGACGCCGGTCGCGAGAAGTTGCGGAGTAAGCACCTGGATGCGCTCGTCGCCAACGCCGTGGGCCGGGACGGGACCGGCTTCGGGAGCGAGACGAACGAGGCGACGATCCTGGTCGCCGACGGCCGGGACGTGCCGATGCACACGTGGTCGAAACCGGCGCTCGCCTCGGCCGTCTGCGACCTCATCGGCCGGTTCCTGACGGGGGCGCGACCCACCGGTACACTCGGGCGACCATGAGCAAGGGCTACCTGTTCTCGTCCGAATCCGTGACCGAGGGACACCCCGACAAGCTCGCCGACCAGATCAGCGACGCCGTCTTGGACGCGATGCTCGCCAAGGACCCGAACAGTCGCGTCGCGTGCGAAACCCTCGTGACGACCGGGGTTGTCTTCGTCTCCGGTGAGATCACCACCGAGGGGTACGTCGACATCCCGTCGGTCGTTCGGAACACGGTGGTGGAGGTCGGTTACACCGATGCTCGGTTCGGGCTGGACGGCTACACCTGTGGCGTGATCACCGCGATCCAGGAGCAGTCTCCCGACATCGCGATCGGGGTGGAGCACGCCCTCGAGGAGCGTGAGGAGCATTCCCAGGACGCGCTCGACATGCTGGGCGCCGGCGACCAGGGGATGATGTTCGGCTACGCCTGCCATGAGACCGACGAGCTGATGCCGTTGCCGATAGCGCTCGCGCACCGTCTCGCCAGGCGTTTGTCCGACGTCCGCAAGGCGGGGGTGGTTCCCTATCTCCGTCCGGACGGCAAGAGTCAGGTCTCGGTCGAGTACGTGAACGGCAAGCCAACGCGGGTCGACACCGTGTTGATCAGCGCGCAACACCGGGAAGAGGTCGACGTCGAAACCCTCCTGCGGCCGGACGTCGAGGCCGAGGTGATCGATCCGGTGCTCCGCGAGTTCCCGGAGCTCACCACCGACGGCGTGCGGGTCCTCGTGAATCCGACCGGGCGATTCGAGGTCGGCGGTCCGAAGGCCGACACGGGCCTCACGGGCCGCAAGATCATCGTCGATTCCTACGGCGGCATGGCGCCACACGGTGGCGGCGCCTTCAGCGGGAAGGATCCGACCAAGGTCGACCGCTCCGGTGCGTACATGACGAGGTACGTCGCCAAGAACGTGGTGGCGGCGGGACTTGCGGACAAGTGCCTCCTGCAGGTGGCGTACGCGATCGGCACCGCCCACCCCGTGTCGCTGATGGTCGACACCTCGGGCACGGAGCAGGTCGATCCCGTCAAGCTCCAGGAAGCGATCTGGGAGATCTTCGATTTCCGTCCGGCGGCGATCATCCGCGACCTGGATCTGGCTCGTCCGATCTACCAGGAGACCGCCGCCTACGGGCATTTCGGGCGCAAGGAGTTCCCCTGGGAGGCCACGGATCGCGTCGACGCGCTCCGGAGCGCCCTCGGCGCCTGAACTCTCTGGCCCGGTCGCGGTCTGCATCGACCGGCCGGTCCTCTCGCTCGACCGGCCGTTCACGTACACCCTTCCGGCCGAGCTCGACGCGGGTGTCGGCTCGTACGTCCGTGTCCGATTCCACGGCAAGCTGACGCGGGGGTGGATCGTCGGCCCCGCCGACGAGCTCCCCGGCCGAACGCTCCCGGTGATGCGGCGAGTCTCGCCGGTCCGGTTCTTCGACCAAGCGATGCTCCAACTCGCGAGGTGGATGAGTGAGCGATACGTCGCGCCGCTCGCGACGGTGCTCGGGGTGCTGTCACCCCCCAGGGTCGCGAGCGAGGAGATCGACCTCGAGCAGACGGGAACCGAAGGGTCACCGCAGCGGGAGCGGCCGGTTCCGGCCCCGCTCGCGAACTATCGGGGCGGGGCCGACCTGCTCGAAGCGATCGGCGGAGGGGCGGGGGCGTTCATCCTGCGACCGGCGCCCGAGGACGAGCAGGCCGCCGCCGTGCACGCCGTCGGTGCGTGTCTCGCCCGTGGGCGGCGCGCGATCGTGGTGGTCCCCGAGGCGGCGCCCGTCCCCGCGACGGCCGCAGCGCTCCGAACGGCCTTCGGCGACCGGGTCTGCCTGTACCTCGGCGGCGACAAGCGGCAGCGCTACCGCGACTGGCTCGCCGTGCGTGACGGGCGCTACGACGTCGTCGTCGGGACGCGTCCTGCGGTGTTCGCGCCGCTTCAGGACGTCGGGCTCGTCTACGTGTCGCGCGAATCCCATGCCGCGCATCGAGAGGACCGCGCTCCCTATCACCACGTCCGGGACGTCGCGCTCCATCGGACACGACTGTCTACGGGCACGTGTGTTCTGGCGGCCCTCTGCCCGACGGGTGAGGCCGCGGCGCTCGGCATCCCGGTCGTGACGCCCGCGGACCGACGATGGCCCGTGGTGGAGGTGGTCCGTCCCGGCCTCGAAGGGCGTGCCCCTCGCCTCGTCCAGGCTTTGCGTTCCGTCCGGCGGGCCTTCATCTACGCGCCGATACCCGGCTACGGCGTCGCGGAGATCTGTCGCACCTGCGGCCGGCCGGCCGCCTGCGCGTCGTGCGGCGGGCTGCTCCGCGCCGAGTCGGGACAGGTGCGATGCATCGTCTGTGCCTCCATCGGCGTCTGCGCCGTCTGCGGCGGCACCACCTTCGGGATCCGGCGCGGGGGCGCCGAGCACGTCGAAGGGTGGGCGGCCCGGAGCGCATCGGTGCCCGTCGCGAGGCCGACCCGCCCGAGGCTCCCGAGGTCCGCCGGCGAGATCGTCGTCGGGGGCGCCGAGCTGGTCCGCGATCTCGGCCCGGGCGCGTTGGATCTCGTCGCCGTGCTGGACGCGGATGCGGCGGCCCGCCGGCCGGGCCTGGCCGCGCGTGAGCGCGCGCTGGCCGTCTGGATGGAGGCGGTCGGCTGGGCCCGGCCAGCGGGCCGTGCCATCGTGCAGAGCTCGCACCCGTCGGATCCCGCCGTCCAGGCGCTCGTCCGCGGGAACCCCGACCGATTCCTCGCTCGCGAGCGGGAGCAACGCGCCGCCGCCGGATTCCCGGTCGGCGCCCCCGTGTTCCGGGTGACCGGTGGCGACGGCGTGGAGGCGGCGCTCGCCGAGCACGAGCCGCTCACGTCGCTGGTCACGACGATAGGAGACCGAACGATATGCTTGCTCGCGCTCGAGCCTGGACGGGTCCCCGCGTTCGGCCGAGCGATGCGCGATCTGGCGGTCGAGGGGGTCGTCGAACGCGTCGAAGCAGAGCCGCATCTGTAGGAGTCGGATCATGATCGTGCCCATCCGGACGCTCGGCGACCCCGTCCTGCGCGAGCATGCGAAGCCCGTGATCGAGTTCGATCGGAAGCTCGAACGGCTCGCGGACGACATGCTCGAGACGATGTACGCCGCTCCGGGCGTGGGGCTCGCCGGCCCCCAGGTCGGGATCTCGCTCCGTCTGTTCGTGTTCGACGATGGACAGTCCGGGCCGATCTTCGTCGCGAACCCCGCACTGCTCGATCCATCGGACACGGTCGAGGAGGAGGAAGGCTGCCTGTCGATCCCCGGTCCGTATCACCTCACGCCACGGTCCGCGCGGATCCGGTGCCGTGGGCAGGATGCGAAGGGCAAGGACGTCGATATGGAAGGGGAGGGTCTGCTCGCGCGGATCTTCCAGCACGAGACGGATCATCTCGATGGGCTCCTGTACATCGACCGGCTGGATGAGGCGGGGCGTCGCGAGGTGCTTGCCGATCTTCGCCGGTTCGAGCTCGGGCTGCAGGAGCCGCGCGCGCGGCGGCGTCCGGAATGAACCGTCGCCTATCCTGCCGAGCGTGACGATCCGCGTCGCGTTCCTCGGCAACGATCGATGGTCCGTGCCACCGCTCGAGGCGATCATCGGCGAACCGGACCTGGAACCGGTGCTCGTCGTGACGAACCCGGCGAAACCGGCAGGGCGTGGTTCCCATCCGACCCCGACCGCCGTCGCGGAGGTCGCCGCGCGCGCCCGGCTGCCTTTGCTCGAAGCCGAGGGTCTCCGCGCGTCCTCGTCGTTGGAGACCCTCCTCGCGGCGACGCCGGATGTCGTGGTCGTCGTCGCCTACGGCGAGATCCTCCAGCGCGAGACGCTCCACGCCGGTCCGTTCGGCGCGCTCAACCTTCATTTCTCCTTGCTCCCGAGGTGGCGAGGCGCGGCTCCGGTCCAGCACGCTCTCCTCGCGGGTGACGAGGTGACCGGCGTGACGGTGATGCGGATGGACGAAGGCCTCGACACCGGCCCCATCCTGAATCAGCTGGAGGAGCAGATCCGGCCCGAGGACGACGCGGGCTCCCTGGGCGCGCGTCTCGCGCACAACGGCGGGATGCTGCTCGTGGGCGTGCTCCGCATGCTTCCGACCGGGACCGTCCCCGCGAGGCCGCAGGACGACCGACTCGCCACCTGGGCACCCCGGCTGCTCGCCGCCGACCGCGTGATCGAGTGGTCGCTCCCGGCGGACGCGATCGTGCGGCGCATCCGCGCGCTGGCGCCGGACCCGGGCGCGACGACGACGTTCCGTGGTGAGCCGCTCAAAGTGCTCGTTGCCGGGGTGGATCACGACCCGTCGCGGCGGGGGACGCCCGGCACGGTGGTCGGGACCGACCGTCGAGGCGTGCTCGTCGCGAGCGGAGAGGGCGGGGTCCGGCTGGTGGAGGTCGCACCTGCCGGCCGGAAGCGCATGGCGGCCTCGGCGTGGGCGCGGGGCGCACGGTTCGCCGGTGATGAGCGCCTCGGATGAGTTCAGGGCCCATGCCGACGGCGCGCTCGGTCGCGCTCGAGGCGATCCGCAGGGTGATAGACGAGCGTGCGTATTCGAACCTCCTGGTGCCGGGGCTCCTCGCGCGCTCCGGGCTGGACGAGCGGGATCGGGCCTTCGCCGCGGAGCTCGCGTACGGGACGTTGCGCCGCCGCATCCCCATCGATCACGCGATCGAAGCGCGCGCCAGCAGACCGATCGGCCGCATGACCTCGGGGGTCAGGAACGCCTTGCGGCTGGGCGCGTACCAGATCGCGTTCACGTCCGTCCCGGCCCACGCGGCCGTCGGCGAGACGGTGGGGCTCGTCGGTCCTCGGGAGCGGGGCTTCGTGAACGCCGTCCTCCGTCACATCGCGGCCTCCCCACCGGAGCCGGCCGGGGGAGACGACGATGAGGCCGTCAGCCTGCGGTCGGGGCTCGCGGCATGGGCAGTGCGTGAGCTCCGCGTCGAGCTCGGCGGCGAGACCGAGGCGGCGGCCGCCGCGTTCGCCGAGCGCGCGGGACTCTGCATCCGAGCCAACAGCCCCCGGGTCGGCGTCGACAGGTTGATCGAGGCGTTGCGCGGTGATGGCCGCGATCCGCGGCCATCACCGATCGATCCCGACTGCGTGCTGCTCGACGGCGGGGACCCCACCACCCTTCCCGGCTTCCGGGAAGGGTGGTTCGCCATCCAGGACCACGCGTCCGCGTTCGTCGTGCGCGTTCTCGACCCACATCCGGGCGAGCGCATCGCAGACGTCTGCGCCGCCCCGGGCGGGAAGGCGCTCCACGCGGCCGCGATCGCGGGCTCCTCGGGCCGCGTGGTCGCGGCGGACCGCAGCGAACGGCGGGTCGGGCTGATCCGGCGCGAGGCCAGCCGCCTGGGGCTCGCCCCCTGGCTCGTGGTGCACGACGCGACCCAGCCGGCCCTCGCGGGAGGGTTCGATCGGGTGCTGGTCGACGCCCCATGCAGCGGGATCGGGTCGGCTCGTCGCCGGCCCGAGCTCCTGTGGAGGGTCGAGGCGGAGCGGCTCACGGGCTTCGCGGGGCGGCAGCTCCGGCTCCTCGAGGCGGCAGCTGATCTGGTCCGGCCCGGCGGCCGATTGGTCTATTCCGTCTGCACGTTCCCGAGGGCCGAGACCGAGGCGGTCTGCGAAGCGCTCCTCCGGCTACGGAACGACCTGCGACCCCTCGCGACCCCGGGTCCGGACGGGACCTCGGAGCGCCATCGCCTGTGGCCGCACCGGCATGGGTCCGACGGCATGTTCGTCGCGGCGTTCGACCGATCATCCCCCCTCGTCGCCGCTGGTTGAGGGCCCTGATGCGACGGGTACGATACGCGCGTCATGGGGAAACTCTCGGCATCGATCCTCGCGGCGGACCTGGCGCGTCTCGGTGAAGAAGTGAAGCTGGTCGAGCCGTATGCCGAGGTCATCCATGTGGACATCATGGATGGACATTTCGTGCCCCCGATCGCGCTCGGTGCCGTCGTGGTCCGGAGCCTCCGCCCCGTGACGGAGCGTCTCCTCCACGGCCACCTCATGGTCGACGCACCGGAGGCATATCTCGACGAGCTGCGCGACGCGGGCCTGGACAGGGTGAGCTTCCACCTGGAGGCGGTGCCGGATCCCGGCCCGGCGATCCGGAAAGCGCGCGAAGCCGGGCTGGGCGTCGGTCTGACCCTGAACCTCGAGACGCCGCTCGAGTCCGCGGCGCCCTACCTCGAGGACATCGACGACCTGATGCTGATGAGCATCCGCCCCGGATGGTCCTTCCAGCAGCTCAACCCCGAGGTCTATCCGCGCCTGGAAGCGGCACGTGGTGAGATCGACCGGCAGAACCCCGCCGTCGATCTGGAGGTCGACGGCGGGGTGAAGGTCGAGAACGCCGCCCGCGCCATCGGCGCGGGCGCCACCGTCCTCGTGGCTGCATCGGGTGTCTTCGCACAGCCAGATCCGGCGATCGCCGCACGTGCTCTCGCCGAGATCGCGGCGACGGAACCGGCCCGACCGACCGGAAAGGTTCGCTGAGGTGCCGGAGACGATCCTGGTCGTGGACGACGATCCGGACATCGCGCGGTTCGTCGAGGTGAACCTTCGATCCGCCGGGTACGAGGTCGCGGTGGCCGGCGACGGCGAGGAGGCGCTGGACAAGGCGGCCGAGCTGAGGCCGGACCTCGTGCTCCTCGATGTGATGATGCCTCGGATCGATGGGTTCGAGGTCGCTCAGCGTCTCCGGCGGAGCCCGCAGACCGCCAACACGAGCATCATCATGCTGACCGCGAAGGCGCTCTCTGCCGACAAGGTGACGGGGCTGCAATCCGGCGCGGACGACTACATCATCAAGCCGTTCGATCCGATCGAGCTCCTCGCCCGAGTGAAGGGCACGCTCCGTCGCGCGAAGGAGATGCGGAACCTCTCGCCGCTCACGGGTCTGCCGGGGAACATCCGGATCCAGGAAGAGATCGAGCGACAGGTCCGGGAGGGGCGTCCGTTCGCCGTGCTGTACTGCGACCTCGACAACTTCAAGGCGTATAACGACCAGAAGGGGTTCGTCCGCGGCGACCGGCTGATCCAGGCCGTCGCCAGGATCATCCAGGATGCCGTCGTCGAACACGTCGGGACCGACGGATTCGTCGGCCACGTCGGTGGCGACGACTTCGTGGCGGTCCTCGCCCCCGATCCTTCCGAGGACGTCGCCAAGCGCATCTGCGAGCACTTCGACGAGGCGCGCTCCGAGTTCTACGAGCCGGAGGATCTGGAGCGGGGATTCGTCCGGGTGGAAGATCGCAAGGGGGTCCTCCAAGACATCCCGCTCGTGGCCATCTCGGTCGGGATCGCGAGCACCGATCGCAGGCAGTTCGCTCACTACGGCGAGGCCGTGGCCGTCGCGACCGAGATGAAGTCCTTCGCGAAGCGCGAGCCGGGCTCGAGCTACGCCGTCGACCGCCGCGCCGAGTAGCGCGCGCCGGCGCGTCTTGGCCTTCCTTCGGGGGGCTCCTATACTCGACGAAAGCCTGTTTCCGGGGCGGGGTGGAACTCCCCACCGGCGGTGACAGTCCGCGACCCCGCCGCAGCCAGTGGTGGGTGGACCCGGTGCGATACCGGGACCGACCGTGAGAGTCGGGATGGGAGGAACGGGCGCGATCGTCGCGTCGCCGCATCCGTGGCGGCGCCCGTCGTGTCGTTCACGCCCCGGTGGGGGAGCGATGGAACGACACGAGGCGGATATGCGACGGGCGCTCGGCCTCGCCGAGCGAGGCTGGGGACGCGTCTCTCCGAACCCGTTGGTCGGTGCGGTCGTGCGCTCGGCGAACGGCGACGTGATCGGTGAGGGCTGGCACGAAGGACCGGGGACCCCACACGCCGAAGCGATGGGGCTCGCCCAGGCCGGAGCGGACGCCCGCGGGGCGACGGTGGTGTCTACCCTCGAGCCGTGCAACCGGTTCGGTCGCACACCCCCCTGCACCGCGGCCTTGATCGACGCCGGCGTTGCCCGGGTTGTGGTGGGAGCGACGGACCCGGACCTCGGTGACGGAGCCCCGGGGATCGCCGATCTCCGGGGTGCCGGCATCGAGGTCGTGACCGACGTCCTCGGGGCCGAGTGCCGGGACCTCAATGAAGCGTTCGAGCGGCATGTGCTCACGGGCAGGCCGTTCGTCGTCCTCAAGTCCGCGGCGTCGATCGACGGGAAGACCGCGGCGGCGGACGGCACCTCGAGGTGGATCACCTCCGACGAGGCGCGTGCCGATGTGCAGCGTCTGCGCGCCTGGTCGGACGCGATCGTGGTCGGTGCCGGAACGGTGATCGCGGACGACCCTTCCCTCACGATCCGCGACGTGCGATACGCGGCCGCGCGTCCTCCCCGTCGGGTCGTCGTGGACTCCACCGGACGGACCCCCGCCGAGGCCCGCGTGTTCGATGGTTCGGCGCCGACGTTGGTCGCAACCACCGATCGAGCCCCGCACGATCGTGTGTCCGCGTGGGAGGCGGCCGGCGCCGACGTCCTGATCGTGGATCGCGACGAAGCGGGTCGCGCCTCGATCCCCGGCCTGCTCGATGCGTTGGGGAAGCGGGACGTGCAGGGTCTGCTCGTCGAGAGCGGCGCGCGGCTGGCGTGGGGGTTCGTCGGTGCGGGCCTCGTGGATCGGCTCGTGGTCTATCTCGCGCCCAAGCTGATCGGCGGCGAGCGCGCGGCCGGGGTGGTCGCCGGTGAAGGGTTCATGCCGGTGGACGCGGCGCTCAGCCTGGCGTTCGAACGGGTCGAACGGATCGGCCCCGACCTGAAAGTGGTGGCGCGTGTTCACCGGCATCGTTGAGGAACGTGGCCGCGTCGAGACGACGGGGGGCGGCCGGCTGGTCGTCCAGGCCCATACGGTCGTTCGCGATAGCGACGTTGGGGCATCCGTGTCGGTGAACGGCGTCTGCCTCACGGTGGTGGAGCGCACCGATGCGTCGCTGCGGTTCGATCTGTCGGAGCAGACGCTCGAGCGAACGTGTCTCGGGGACCTCCGACCGGGGGATCCGGTGAACCTCGAGCGCCCCGTCACGCTCGTCGCGCGACTCGGAGGGCATCTGGTGCAAGGACACGTGGACGGCGTGGGCCAGGTGACCCGCGTCGACGTCGACGGCTCCGGGGGCGCGCGTGTGTCGATCCGACTGCCGGGCGAGCTCTCGCGGTACGTCGTCGAACGGGGCTCGATCGCGATCGATGGAGTGAGCCTGACGATCGCGGCCGTCGACGACGACGAGATCACGGTCGCGCTGATCCCGCATACGCTGGCGGTGACCACGCTCGGGCTCGCGGCTCCCCGCCGCCGGCTGAACGTCGAGGCGGATGTGATCGCGCGGTACGTGGAACGATCGATGGAAAGGTCCGGACGATGAGCGAACAGCTTGAGGAGGCGGGCGCGAACCCGACGATCTTCGACACGATCGAAGGTGCGATCGAGGACCTTCGCGATGGCAAGATCGTCCTCGTGGTCGACGACGCAGACCGCGAGAACGAAGGAGACTTCATCATCGCGGCCGAACGATGCACGCCGGAGGCCGTGAACTTCATGGTGACCCACGGCCGTGGGATCGTGTGCCTGCCCGTCGCCGGCTGGCGGCTCGACGAGCTGCAGATCCCGCAGATGGTGAGCTCGAACGGCGGCGACGAGACCGCGTTCACGGTCTCGATC
>DATAEV010000011.1:0-9304 GCA_036257875.1 Actinomycetota bacterium
TCCATCCAGCGGAGGAAGGTTCCCGAGGATGGCGTCGGCCGTTCCATGCCGGCCCACATCTCGTCGTTCACGACGTTCCCCCGAGGCACCCGCCCGATGTAGCCCATCGCCAGGCGGAACGAGTACCCGGCCGAGAGTTGCCAGAGAAGCTCTCCTTCGTGGGAGTCACTCAATGGGTACACGATCTCGTCCGGCCTGAGGACGGATCGGTACGTGCCCGAGGTGAAGAAGGAAGGGACCGTCCGAGCTTCAGCGCCTCCGGATACCAACGCATCGGGCACCAGCATCACGAGCGTCACAACGGCGAGACCCCACCGCAGCCAGCTGCGGCGCGGCGAGCGAGCCAGCCACAGGGCAACGATCACCCCGAAGGTGAGCGCACCGAAAACGAAGAAGCGCCCCGGAAGCGCCGCTCCTAGCAACGGAACGTGTTGGAGGAGCATCCCGGGCAACGGAAGGATCGACATGCCGGCGACATGGAGCGTGGGCCCAAGCGCCAACACGAAGCTGAGGGCGAGGAAGCCGAGGAGCAACCGCGTCTCCTTCCGCCGTCCCTGCGACACCGCGAACCAGACCAGGATCGCGACGGCGCACACGCCCAGGTACCCGGCATCCTCCGTCGGCGTTGCCGGGAACCGCGACGTCAGCCCGCTGAAGGCCGCGCCGCCGATCAAGATCCCCGGTCGCGGGATCACGAGACTCAGCAGGTCGACCGACCAGCCTCCCCACGGCGGCGGCCCGTTCATCGAGCCGTCGGCACCCAGGAGGGCGGCAACGAGGTAGGGCAACAGGATCACGCCCGCGATCGCACCCGAGACCAGTGACAGCCGAGCCGTTTCCTTGATCCGAGGTCGGTCGTCCCCGCCGTATCTGATGGCGCCGAAGAACGCGGCAGCCGCGAAGGCGACCGACGTGGCTGCCAGTTCGGTGAACACGGTGAACAGACCGACCAACACGAGGGCGAGCCACCCGACGAACGCCCACGAACCGAGAGACCCTTCCACGTGGCGGACCGCCAGGTACACGCCGAGCGGTATCAGGAAGACGAGGACGAGGTTGAGATGACCGTGCATGTGGCCGGTCATGTACGCGGAGAAGCCGAACATCGCCCCGCCCACGAGGGACGCCGCGTATCGACGGGTCAGGCGGTAACACAGCAGGTAGGCAGCCCAGGCCGCGAGGGCCGGGGCGAGGATCATCAGGATGTTGTAGGAGGCCAGGGAGCCGAACGCACTCGTCACGGGCCACATCACGAACGCCGGACCCGGCATGGAGGTGACCCAGGTGAGGTCGGCGCCCTCGGGAGCAAGGATGCGATCGGTCCTCAATGGCACGTGGCCGTGCGCAAGCTCCCACGGCGTGAGGCCCAATGCCCACTCATCGAAGATCGGGTCGCCGGCCGATCCGTTGCCGACGTAACGCTCCTGGTGACCTCCGACGATCGGCGATCCGAACACCACGAAGGACGCGACCAGGAACAGGAAGAACGCAGCGAGCCCCAACCACACGGGACGAACCTGAGGGCCATGGCTGGACTCATCGTCCGGCGCGTCCCGGAGCACGACCCGAGAAGCCTTGGCCGACAGAAGGATCGACATCCGCAGAGGATAGACAAGTCGGGGTCGCTCCTACGCAACCCGACCGAGCCTACCGGGCCAGGGGCTCGACGTGGTGGGTCCTCGAAGCCACCCTTCCTGCGTAGGTGAGTCGGGACGATCCGAATGGCGTCTGCTGCCTCTGTACTGCCCAAAGGCCGACCTGAAACATCTCTTGGACGGGTTCTCGACTCGAGCGCTCGGTCCCGTGTTCAGTAGGGCTGGGTGGCGCGGTCCCCGGTCGTGGAGGTTTCGTGGACCTCTGATCGCTCCTGCGGAGACGGGAGGATTCGAACCTCCGGGAGAGTTTCACCCCTCCAACCGCTTAGCAGGCGGCTGCTTTCGGCCACTCAGCCACGTCTCCGCACACCATCCTAGCGAGGCGCTCGCTCGCTAGGCTGCGCGCGTGCCGCACGTGGTGGTGATCGGCGGAGGCATCATCGGCGCGGCATGCGCCGACGCGCTGACGCGACGTGGTGCTTCCGTCACCCTGGTCGAGCGCGACGAGCTCGCCGCCGGCGCGTCGGGACGGAACCAGGGGCTCTGGGTCCCGCCGGAGGACCCGGTGCTCCACCAGATCGCATCGCGATCGCTCGCTCGCTACCTCGAGATCGCGGACGAAGCCCCGCTCCCCATCAGGATCGACGCGCTGCCGATCGGCACGGTGTTCGTCGCCGTCGACGAAGAGTCGATCGGAGCGGCGACGGCCACGCTGGCCGCCGTGTCGGCCGGCGGGTTCGCCGTTGAAGAGCTCGACGACGTCGCGCTCGCCGAAGCGGAGCCGGAACTCGCGGATGACCTGGCGGCGGCATGGTTCGTCGACGCCGGCCACCGGCTGGATCCGGCCGCGCTCACGGTCGCGCTGGCGTTGCTCGCAGCATCCCGCGGGGCGGTGATCCGGCACCACCTGTCGGTGCGAGCCCTCATGACCGACGGCGACCGGGTGACCGGCGTGATGACCGACGAAGGGAAGATCGAGGCAGATGAGGTGGTGGTCGCGGCCGGACCGTGGTCGGCGCGTCTCCTCGAGCCGCTCGGGATCTCGGTGCCCGTCCTCGGCGTTCGCGGGTGGCTCGTCCGCGTCGATCCCCGCGAGCAGCTGGTCCGCCACCTCGTACGGACCGCCGAGCCGAACGACCCGGTCGCCGCGGTCCGGGCGGGGGACATCGCTCGCAACGGGTTGCCGCCGAGCGATGGATACGGCTCCATCGTGCACCCGCACGAGGACGGGACGGCGCTGATCGGATCGTCGCGGTCCGCGTGGCTCACGCCGGAGCCGGAGGATCCATCGGTCCCGCAACGGCTCCTGACGAGCGCGATCCGGATCGTTCCTCGGTTGGCCGACGCCCTGATGCTGTCGTCCTGGTGGGGGCTGCGGCCGATGACGCCCGACCAGCGCCCGGTGATCGGACGGCTCCGCGGCGGGCTCGTCGTCGCGACCGGTCATGGGAGCGAGGGCGTGATCAACGGCGCGGGGACGGCCGAGCTGGTGGCTGGGGTGGTGTTCAACGAACCGCCGCCCTTCGACGCGTCGCCCTTCGATCCGTCCCGCTTCGCCTGAGCCGGCTCAACGAACGAGCCGGCCGGCTCCGTCCAGGAGCTCGAGCGTCCGATCGACCGGCACCGCGTACAGGGTGTGCCCATCGCGTCCCGTCATCGAGCGAGCGGCCAGCAAGGCGTTCACCACGGCCTCAGCGGTCGACTCCACCGTCGCCCGGAAGATCGCCGACAGGATCGTGCCCGCGCGGGGGCCGTCGGCGATCGCGGACGGCGCGAACGGCTTGCCGTCGCGCGGGACGCGAGCGGCGGTCGAGAAGGCGAGCAGCTGCTCGCCGCTCGTGTTGGACGCGTGGGAACCGCCACGGGCGAGCCCCATGCCGGCTCGCTCGGCAACGCGCCGGAGTTGGTGCGGGAGCAGGGGCGCGTCGGTCGCGACGACGACGATGCACGAACCTTCGTGATGGTCTTCGGGCATGAGGTCGGTGAGCCGTTCGCCCACCCGGACCCCGTCGATCAGTAGGTCCTCGCGGTCGCCGTGGTTCGTCATCACGAGCGCGCCGACGGTGAAGCCGCCTTCGCCCCCGTCGAGGATCCTCGATGCGGAGCCGATCCCACCCTTGAAGTCGAAGCACTGCATCCCGGTGCCGGAGCCGACGGAACCCTCTTCCGCGGTATCGGACGTCACGGCGTCGAGCGCGGCCCACACGTCCTCGTCGTCGATCGGATCCGCGAGGACGTTCGAGAGCCACGAGTCATCGCACTCGGTCACGCACGGCATCACGGACTCGCCGGCTTCACCGTCGTGACGCGCGATCCAGCGCACCGTCGCGTCGTACGCCTTGCCGATCAGGAGCGACGACGTGAGGACGATCGGGGATTCGAGGATGCCCCACTCGCGGATCGAGTTGATCCCGATCAGCTCGCCATACCCGTTGAGGATGTGGGTGCCGGCATACACGGGCTCGGACCACGGGAAGCCTTCGTGCGGCATGATCGCGGTCACGCCGGTCCGCACCGCTTTGGGGTCGCCGTCGTCCCCGTCGATCACCGTCCGGTGACCGACGCGAACGCCCGCGACGTCGGTGATCGTGTTGGACGGTCCCGGCGCTCCGCGGCCGATCGTGATGCCGAGGTCGCGGGCACGAGGGCTCGACATGGCCCGCTACCATACCGGCCGTGGGGATCCTCGGCCTGGGTGTCTCGTTCCGCCGTGCGCCCGTCGAGCTGCTCGAGCGGCTGGCCTTCGATGACGCCGACCTGACGAAGGCGTATCAGCACGCGCACGACCTCGACGGGCTCGACGAGGTCGTGATCCTGTCGACCTGCAACCGCGTCGAGGCCTACGGGAACGTCCCGAGCTACCACTCCGGCTTCCTCGCGCTCAAGCGTGTGCTCGTCGAGACGCGAGGCATCGAACACGAAGAGGTCACCGATCCGCTGTACGCGCACTGGGAGCGGGACGCGACCGACCACCTGTTCTCGGTCGCGGCGGGCTTGGACTCGATGGTGGTCGGCGAGACGCAGATCCAACGCCAGGTGCGTGAGGCCCTCCGCCGTGCCGAGGCGGAGGAAGCGGCGGGACCGACGCTCGCGACCGTGTTCCATGCGGCGGTGCGTGCCGGCCGCCGGGTGCGCCAGGAGACGGGACTCGGCGCGGCGCCCGATGCGTACGTCGCGATCGGAACGGATCTGGCGGACGAAGCGCTGGGCGGGATCGCGGGGCGGAGGACGGTCGTGATCGGCGCCGGCGGGATGGCCGAGCTCGCCGTCCGTCACCTCCGGAGCCGCGGGGTCGGCCCGGTTCAGGTACTCAACCGCTCCTTGGAGCACGCGCGCGCCCTCGCCGAACGAACGGATTCCGACCACAGCGGGCTGGATGCGCTCCCCGGTGCCCTGGAGGACGCCGACCTGATCGTCTCGGCGACCGGCGCGGCCGGCCACGTGATCGATCGGGCCGACCTGCGGCGGGCGGCGGCCGGCCGCGCCGGTCGGCCGCTCGTGATCCTGGATCTTGCCGTGCCGCGCGACGTCGAGTCGGAGGCCGCGGAGCTCGACGGGGTTCGGGTGATCGACATCCTCGCCCTGCGCGACCGGATCGGCGACGACTCGCCGCAGATGGCCGAGGAGGTCGCGCGCGCCCGCGCGATCGTCGATGACGAGGTCCGTCGATGGATCGTCCGTCGCCGCGGCGACGAGCTCGCGCCGGTGATCAAGGCGCTCCGCGAGCGCGGCGATCGCGTCGTCCGCGCGGAGCTCGATCGATGGGCTTCCCGGCTCACCGAGCTCACGGCGGTCGAGCGCGACGCGGTCGAGGCGATCGCGCGTGGCGTAGCGGCCAAGCTCCTGCACGATCCGATCGTCGCGATGAAGGAGCGGAACGAACCCGGCACCGACCGCGGGCACGCGAGACTGCTCGCCGAGCTCTTCGGGCTCGATCCCGACGACGAGCGGTGACCGCGCTTCGGATCGGGACCCGTCGGTCGGATCTGGCGCTCGCGCAGGCCGGCCAGGTTCGCCTCCTGCTCCAGGCCAAGGGCATCGACGCGCAGCTCGTGCCGATGACGACGGCCGGTGACGAAGGCCAGCCGGTCGATGTGACCACGTCCCCCGCAGGGCTCAAGGGGATGTTCATCGACACGATCGTCTCCTCGCTGCGCGACGGGACGATCGACCTCGCGGTGCATTCGGCGAAGGATCTGCCTGCCGAGGAGGAAGACGACCTCGTGATCGGGGCGGTCCCCGAACGCGCCGATCCACGCGACGTCCTGGTCATGCGTGGTGACCGTCCGCTCGCGGCCGGGATGTGGGTCGGAACCTCGTCGGTTCGCCGGCGGGCGCAGCTCCTCGCGGCGTATCCCGGTGTCGAGGTCGCACACCTCCGCGGCAACGTGCCGACGCGGCTGCGGAAGCTCGACGCCGGCGACGTCGATGCGGTGATCCTGGCGGCGGCGGGGCTCGAGCGCCTCGGCATCCGGCGCGAACACGCGCGACACCTCGGCGTCGGCGAGATGGTGCCGGCCCCCGGGCAGGGGTGCCTCGTCGTCCAGTGCCGGGCGGGGAACCGGAAGCTGCGGGCGGCGCTCACCTTGCTCGAGCACCATGCATCGGGCGTCGCCCTGGAGACCGAGCGGGCGCTCGTGCGCCGGCTCGGTGGCAACTGCGATCTTCCCCTGGGCGCGATCGCCGCCGTGCGGGGCGACACGGTTCGCCTGGCGGCGATCGTCGCCTCGCCCGACGGGTCGCAGCTCCTCCGCGCCGCCGCCGACGCGTCGCTCCCCGAACGGGCGGCGGGGCTGGTCGCGGATGCGCTCGTTGAACAGGGCGCCGACGCGATCCTCGCATCGGTGCAGGGCACGTGACCCGCTCGCCGCTCGCGGGCAAGACCATCCTCGTCACGAGACCGGCGGAGCGGAGCGTGCGATTGGTCAAGCTCCTTGACCAACGGGGGGCGCGAGCGATCGTCGCCCCGGCGATCGCTTTGCGCCCCGTTCGCAGCGCGGCCCTTTCGGCCGCGCTGCGCGACCTCGCCGCCGGCCGGTACGTCTGGCTCGTGCTGACCTCGCCCGCGACGATCGCGATGCTCGCGGACCGGCTCGCCGGTCCGCGAGACGTGCGCGCCGCGGTCGCGGCCGTGGGCGACGGAACGGCCGAGGCGTTCCGTCGCTGGGCACGTCGCGACGCCGACCTGCGCCCGCGGACCTTCACGGTCGCGGCCCACGCCCGCGCGTTCCCGCGCGGGGAGGGCCGCGTCCTCTGTCCGCGCGCCGACATCGCACCCGACGGCTTGGAGGAAGCGCTCCAGGCGAAGGGGTGGAGGGCCGAGCGCGTCGACGCCTATCGGACGGTCTTCGCGCGGAGGCTGCCGCGCGAGGCCACCGACGCGCTCGGCGCGGGCGCGGTGGACGCCGTCACGTTCACGAGCGCCTCGACCGTGCGGGGATTCGTCGGCGCCGTCGAGGCGGTCCGCGGCCTGCCGAAGGTCGTGTGCATCGGGCCCGTAACCGCCGCCGAGGCGAGGGCCCACGGGCTCACCGTGCAGGCCGTCGCCGACCCGCATACGACCGATGGACTCGTGGGTGCGTTGGAGCGCGTCTTCGCTCCTCGGCGCCGGTCGTCAGACCGAGCCGCGACGAACCGGCCGAAGGCGCGCAACGGCCGGAGCCGTTCGGGCCCGAAAGCTACGTGATACGGATCCTCGCCGCGACCGTGTCCGATCCCGTGGAGTCGTTCGACGACACACCCATCACGGGGATCTTGACCACCTTCCCGGGGGTCGCCTTCTTCGTGACCGTCACCACCATCTTGATCGTGGCCGATGCCCCTACGGCGAGCTCTTCGGGGTGACCGGCGAAGGACCATTCGAAGGCCGGGATCGGCACGCCGTGGTCGAAGAAGCTCAAGCGGACCGCTCGCACGAACGTGTTGCTCAGGACGCGGATCGTGTCGGTCGCGTTCCCGTCGTTCTGGATCGTGATCGCGAAGCTGGCCGACCGGCCACGCCCCACCGCCTTGGTGATCGTCTGGTGGTAGCCCGTGTGGTTGTAGATGCCGTCCCCGACGAACGCGCCGCGATTCCCCACCAACAGATCCGGCCGACCGTGGACCGCCGTCGCCTTGGTGCCGTACCGCACGGCGGCGATGTCGCTCGCCCC
Organism: Actinomycetota bacterium; assembly: GCA_036257875.1. Lineage (GTDB taxonomy): Bacteria > Actinomycetota > UBA4738 > UBA4738 > HRBIN12 > AC-51. The sequence continues at coordinate 7,748 of DATAEV010000011.1, forward strand.
CGCCTCATCGGTGTTGGTGCCCGCGACGACGATCTTCCCACCGGGCGCGATCGCCACGCCCGCGGGCGAGGTCTGAGCTCCCCCGAACGGGCCGATACCGAAGGACGTGAACACCGTGCCATCACCGCCGAAGGTGGGATCGAGCTGGCCCGTGCTCGAATAGCGGGCGGTCAGGATCCCCGGGGACCCGTTGGAGTCATCGGTCGTCGACTGGCCCACGGCGACGATGCGGTCGTCGGATTGACGCGTCCCCCCGACGAAGCCGCCCCCGTATGCCCCGAGCTCGGTCTGCACGATCCCGTCCGTCCCGAACGCGGTGTTGAGCGTGCCGTCGTCGTTGTATCCGACGAGGAGCCCGTACTCGTAACCGGATGTGCCGATCGCGACGATCGATCCGTCGGACAAGAGAGCCACGGCAGACCCCGCGTCCGGTCCTGCGGTCGCGTCGGTCTTGACGATGCCGTCGCCACCGAACGTCGTATCCAAGGTACCGGTGGAGTCGAACCGGAGCACGGCGACGTTCTCGTTCCCCGTGATGCTCAGTGAAGCACCCACGACGACGATCGCGCCGTCGGACGCAAGACCGATGGCGCCCACGAACCCGCCGAACCCGATCTTCTTCGTCGCGATCCCGTCACCGCCACCGAAGGACGCGTCCGGCACACCGCTCGGGTCGAATCGAGCCACCAAGGCGTCGCCGCCGAAGAACCCTGTGAAGTTCCCCATCCCCGCGGCGACGATCGAGTCGTCCGACTGGATCGCGATGCCCACGAACACGGCTCCGGTCCCGGCCGAGATCGTCGCGACGCCGTCTCCGCCACCGAACGTGGAGTCCAGGGTGCCGTCCGTGTCGTAGCGAAGGAGCGCGGCGCTCACACCGTCGTCCGTGAAACCACCCACCAGGATCTTCCCGTCGGCTTGGATCGCCACGGCGAAGGCTGCGTCGTCCCCGGAGAGGTCGGTGATCACGATGCCGTCGCCATCGAAGCTGGGATCGAGGGCGCCATCCGTGTTGTACCGAACCAGCGCGATGTCGGTGCCACCGTGCGTCGTGCCCGCCACGACGACCTTCCGATCGGCCTGAACAGCAACGGCTGCCCCGGTGTCGTCCCCGGCGACGTTCGTGAGGACCTTGCCGTCGTCGCTGAACGTATGGTCCAGGTACCCGGTCGAGACGGTTGCTGCGGCAGGTTGGACGACGATCGAAAGCGTGGCGAGCGCGAGCGCGCCGACGGCGGCCGTTCGGAACGAGATCCTCATCAGGAGCAACTCCCTCGGATGTCGAAGCTTCCGGCGAGGCGGCGGAAGCGGTCAGCGCCGCAGAGTAGCTCGGACGGGGTTGCTTGTCGATGCGACGGCCGGACGATCGGTCGCTCCAGGTACGCTTGCCCCCGATGAGCTTCCCCGAACATCGCCCGCGCCGCCTTCGGCGGACCGCAGCCCTCCGTGAGCTGGTCCGCGAGACCGAGGTCCGTCCCGCCGACCTGATCGCGCCGTTGTTCGTGAAGGAAGGGCTCGAGGAGCCCACGCCGATCTCATCGATGCCCGGACAAGCCC
>DATAEV010000012.1:0-2371 GCA_036257875.1 Actinomycetota bacterium
CGTCACGGTCTTGCCCGCGGCGTAGGCCGTGTTCTTGACGATGTACTTGTACTTGAGGACGTTGTCCGCGGTCTTGAGCAACGTGTCGAACCGCATGTCGATCTCGGCCTGGCCGGCCGTGCCGACCTCGTGGTGATGCACTTCGATCTTGATGCCGACCTTCTCGAGGTTCAGCACCATCTCCGAGCGGAGGTCCTGGTACTTGTCCATCGGCGGGACGGGGAAGTAGCCCTCCTTGTAGCGAGGCTTGTAGCCGAGGTTCGGCGAGTCGCCGTCCCGCTCGCGGCCCGAGTTCCACACCCCTTCGATCGCATCGATGTGGTAGTAGCCCTCGTGCTGGTTCTGATCGAACCGGATCGAGTCGAAGATGTAGAACTCGGCCTCGGGACCCCAGAACGAGGTGTCCGCGATCCCGGTCTGCTTCAGGTACAGCTCCGCCTTCTTCGCGATGTAGCGCGGATCGCGGCTGTACATCTCGCCCGTGACCGGGTCCTTCACGAAGCAGTTGATGTTGATCGTCGCGTGCTTCGTGAACGGATCCATGTACGCGGTGTCCGGATCGGGCACGAGGAGCATGTCCGACTCCTGGATCTCCTGGAAGCCGCGGATCGAGGATCCGTCGAACCCGATCCCTTCCTCGAACACCGATTCCGACAGCTCGGCCATCGGAACCGAGAAGTGCTGCATCAGCCCTGGCAGGTCGCAGAACCGGAAATCGACGATCTCGGTTCCAGCCTCCTTGGCCATGGCGATGACGTCCTTGGCTGTCGCCACTGTCCCTTCCCCCTTGCTGCTCGACGACCGGCAGAGCGTAGGACGCCGCGGAGCGCCGTCGGTTCCGGTGGCGTTAACTCTTCGTTACGTGGGGGTCGCGATCGCCCTCGCCACGATCGCGGCATCCTCGCCAACACCGTAGAAGGTCGCTGATTTCCGCTTGCGGAGGAAGTGCGCCCCGACGAAGAACAGACCGGGCACCACGGTGCTGCGACCTTCGTGGTGGATCGGGAACCCGAGGTCATCGAGGGCGGCCGGGATGGGCACGACCGAGCCGAAGTCCGGCCGGAACCCGCCCGCGAAGATGATCGTCCCGAAACCGGAAGCATCGAGGGTGTCGACGGACGTGTCGATGAAGGGTTCGGGCGCAGGCGGTTCGACGCGTGCCATCCCTCGCTCGGCGACGAGGTTCCGCACCAGGTCGGCGAACATCCCGTACCGTTCGTCCCCCCACGCGACGCTCTCGGCCAGGTCGCCGGCGAACCGGAACCGTCCGCCCTCCCATCCCAGGAACCGTCCTTGGAGCGAGACGCCCATCGCGGCCAGGGTGCGCAGATGAAGGTCGTGCCCGCCGTCATGGCCGCTCGTGACCACGTTGGCCCACAGGCGTGCCTCCGTGGCTGGGAGCGAGTCGACCGCGACATCGAGGAAGCCGGTCTCGGCGGCCCACCAGACCACATCTTTGCCGCCGATCCGGCGGGGGCTCCACGGAGCCCTACCGCAGGCCAGGACGACCTCGCGGCCGGCCAGGTGGAGCTCCTCGGCGATCTGGCAGCCGGATTGGCCGCTTCCGACGATCAGGATCGATCCGTCCGGGAGCGCCGATGGCGCTCGGTAGTCGGGGACGTCGATCTGGAACAGCTCGGGTGGGAGCGTCTCGGCGTGAGGCCGGCGAGGGCGCCGGTAGGTCCCGGTTGCCACCACGACGGCGCCTGCTCGGAGTTCGTCCTCAGCGGTTCGGATCGTGAAGTCGCCGTCGGTCGGCTCGATCGATCTGACTTCGGTTCGCTGCCGGATCGGTGTCGACGTCGCGGCTGCGTATCGCTCGAGGTACGCGACGATCTCGTCTCTTGGCATGTAGCCCTCGGGCTCGTCGCCGTCGTACGGGTGCCCCGGCAATCGAACGGTCCAGTTGGGGGTGACCAGGCAGAAGCTCTCCCACATGCCTCGCCAGGTCTCGCCGATCCGACGGCGTTCGAGCACGACGTGAGTAACGCCTCGTGCAGTGAGCTCGCAGCTGGTAGCCAAGCCGGCCTGCCCTCCGCCGACCACCACCGCATCGAAGCGCTCCGGCACGGGGGGTGAGTGTAGCCACGCGCCGGAGCGGTTGTGCGTCCCGGACGACCGGCCCCGGACGTGGGGCGGCCCCGGCGCCTTCGGCGCCGGGGCCGCGACCCGGGGGGATGGGGTATGGGGTTACCGGCGCGCACCGGCCCCTCGCGCGGTGCCCTCTCCGAAGCGCCGCACGGTGACCGGTACGAGCCGTCTGAACGGCTGCAGGACCAGGGAACCGAGGGGGATGAGTCCCGCGAGCGGGACGAGCACCGAGATCCTCAGCAGTCCGTTCATGGCGAAGTCATCGGCGGCTCGCCCCGTG
>DATAEV010000033.1:0-4066 GCA_036257875.1 Actinomycetota bacterium
CCGGACGTCGCTGCGACGGCCTCTTCCAGGCACGCCTCGGCCTTGCCGAGCTCCCCGGCTTCGAAGGCGAACTGGCCGGCGTGGATCGTTCGATGGATGCGCGCCTCCGGGTGGTCGGCCGGGGTCAGCTCGCGAGCCAGATCCGCCAACTGGGCCGCGGCGTCCGGTGCGCCGTGACCGCTCGCCCGCCGGGACGCCGCCTCCAGCTCAGCGGCGACACGCTCGTCCGGCCGCTCCGTGGAGAGCGCGAGGTGCCGGGCCCGCTCCTCCTGGTCGATCACCACCGCCGCGAGCCTCCGATGGGCGTCCCTCCGCTCGTGCCCCGACGACACCGAGTACTGAACCGTCGCGAGCAGCGGGTGCGTCGGCCGGATGCGCCCCGCGCTCGCCTCGATCACCCCGTCGTCGAGGGCAGCTTCGATGTCCTGTTCGGCATCCGTGCCTCCGATCGCCTGCGCGACCTGCGAAGCGGTGGGCTGCGACGCGGCCGCCGTAACCAGGAGCACGTGCCTGACCGGATCGGAGAGCCCGGACAACCGGTCAGCGACCAGGTCGACGAGCGTCGACGGCACGGGCAGCGACCTGCCGGGCTCTCGGTCGATCCCCCTCCGAAGGAGTGCATGCCCGAGCTCCAGCGCCAGGAAAGGGTTCCCGGCGGCCGTTCCATGGATCTGGAGGAGCACGGAGCGAGGGAGCCGCGTCGACAGCTCCGAATGCAAGAGGTCGCGGGTGGCTTCCTTCGTGATCGGACCGACCGGCAGTCGATGGATCCGCTCGTCCGGGAGCGCTCGATCCAGACCGAGCGGGAGCGGGTCGTGCTCGACGCCGCGCGCCGTGATGAGGAGCCCGATCGGCACGTCGTGCAGCCGCCGGATCGCGAACTCCAGAACCCGGGCCGACGGAAGGTCGAGCCATTGCACGTCGTCGATCGCCAGCACCAGAGGACCCGCCGCGGCAAGGGCCATGAGCGCACCGTGGAACGCGGACGAGAGGGTCCGGCGATCCGGCGGAGGGGAGGTGGCCTCCGCCCGGAGCAGCGCCACCTCGAGGGCGGATCGTTGCGGCGGAGGGAGCGCGTCGAGCACTTCGTCGACGACCCCGTCGAGGAGATCTCCGAGGGCCGCGAACGAGAGCCTCGCCTCGGATTCGGTGGGCCGAGACGAAAGTGCGCGAAAGGAGAGGGCTCGAGCCTGTGCCAGGGTGTCGAGCCACAGCGCGCTCTTGCCGATGCCCGCTTCGCCCCCGAGGATCAGGGCCTCCGGCCCGGTGGGGACCGCATCGAGGAACGACGAGATATGGGCGAGCTCAGCCTGCCGGCCGAACCGGGCGCGCTCCATCGGCTCCTCCCACGAGCTTCCGGGTCATTATGGCGCGCCAGATCTGGGCCGCTCCCGCCGTTCGGCCGTACCCCTGCACAACGACCGGTCGATCCACGGCACGCCCGGACCTCGGGCTCTGTTACGAAGGAGGATGAAGATGGATCGGATGCGAACGTTGGGCCGCTGGCAGATCGGGTGGCTCGCACTCCTGGGCGCCGCGGCCATGCTGTTGATCGCTCCGTTGGGATCGTCGACGGCGCTTGCCGCAGGTTCCACGGTCGGTTTCGGCTTCCACGCCCCGGACGTCTCCGGGTTCCCGACCGGGAGCGTCGCCCTGACGGGCGGTGGCGCTTTCAACCCCGACGCCGCGGCGGGCACCGTTCACGCCGGAGGCGGCTTCAGCTGCACGCACGACGTGGGTCAGGGCTTCCTGGCCGGCTGCCTTCAGGGAGAGGGTGTCCGGTGGGACACGGCGGGTCTGCTGGCGAGCACGATGTTCAAGTGCACCGGTGCCGCGGGTGAGTTGCTCAAGCCTGCCACCACGGGACGGAACACGGTCGTCCTGCAGGCGGACTTCTACCGAGCGGGCGACGCCAACGACGAGTCGTTCAGCGCACAGATGATCGTCTCGTCGGGTGACATCGCCCGCGACATCGACGGGGTCCAGAACGTTTGGGTTCAGGGCGTCGGTTGCGGAACCGCGACCGTGCATTTCGGCGCCTGAGGAGTGGGCGGCCGCGCCACGCGGTGCAGCCGCCCTCTACCTTTCGCCGCTGGCGGCGCAGGTTCACTGTAGGCAGAGGGCCAAGGCGCGCCGAACTCAGTTCTGGTGTCGGCCTCGAAGGCGGGCCCCTCACATGCCGCCCGAACTCAGGTCTGACGTCGCCGGGGACGGGCCGCCGCTAACGAACGCACGCTCGACCCGTGCCAGGCCGACGGTTATCGTCGGACCCATGACAGCAGCGAGCAGACCCGGCTACGTCGTCTTCCGCCAGGTGGGGAAGGACCGATGGCAGCTGGTCGGCGAGGTGGATCGCAAACCCGGACAGACCGCGAAACGGGCCCGAGCCCAAGCGATCGAGGACGCCACGCGTGGGAAGGCGAAGCCCGGCGAGGTCTATCGAGCGCTCCTGCGGAGCGAGTGGAAGATCGCGTCCGAGTAAGCTCGCTCCTGGTTCCGCTCGGCTGGCGACGACCCGCAGCTCACTGCGGCGGCGGGTTCCAGGGCCCGACGCCGCCGAGACGTTCGGGGGTGATCCTCGTGACGAACCCCTGCGGCGGATCGGGCATGTTGGGGAACACGACGTCGGGACCGAGGTACGTGTGCGCGAGTCGCTGCAAGAGTTCCGGTGCACCGCCCTCCGTGACTCGAGCCCGCCCGTACACCACGAGGTACTCGAGCAGACCCCAGTCGTTCCGAGTCGTGGACTCCACCGACAGCGCGATCCGCGGGTCGCGGCGGAGGTTCTTCAGCTTGCGCTGGTCCGGCAGCGTCGCGATGACGATCTCGTCGCTGTCGAGGCCGACCCAGGCGGCGGTGACGTGTGGTCTCCCGTCCTCGTCGATCGTGACCACGTGCGCAACCGCGTCGCTCTCGAGGAGCTGACGAGCCGCATCGGACAGGACCACTCCCGCCATCCGGGCATCCTACGTTGTCGCAGGTGTGGGACATCGCGGTGCTGCGGACCGGCGCGAAGAGGCCCCGGAGAGTGGGCCATCTTCGCGGGGAAACGGGAAGGTTCAGGCACCTCCCGGGGGAAGCGCGGGCATCATCTTGCCGAGCAAGATAGGAGTCACGTCAGCCGTAAGGGCTACCGCGATGAGCGTGACACCAGTCGCCGATGCCACCTCACGAGCCGCTCCGTAGCCTGAGACAGGGCGGGCCTAGCGTCACGGGGGGACGCGAACGACGGGCGAATACTTCCCTCTCCGGTCGCCCGCCCGGCCCGCCCTCCAAAGGTTCCTTGGCGCACCCGGGACGCGACCTCACGTGCCGAACCGATCGACCAGGAGCCCGTGGCGCACGCCCCGGTCGCTCACGATCAGCGAGGTCATCCCCAGCTTCTCCATGACCGTGCGAACGACGCACGCGCCGGCGAGGATCACCTCGGCGCGCTTCGGCTGGAGGCCGACGATCGCGCGACGCGCGTCCGCGTCGCGCGATCGGTAGAGCTCGATCTGCCGGTCGACCTCGGCCCGGTCCAGGGTCGCACCCTGGACCCGGCCGGCGTCATACGTCGCGAGCCCGAGCATCACCGCGGTCATGTTCGTCACGGCGCCGCCCATCCCCACGAGCACGTCCGGTGCCGGATGGTCGTCCAGCAGGAAGAGATCCTCCGAGATCGCCGCCAGGGCCTCCCGCAACACGTCCGATGCGACCTCGTGATCGAGCTCGAACCGCTCCGTGTACCGCACGGCGCCGACGTCGACGCTGAACCGCTCGAGCACCTTCGAACCCTCACCGAAGGTGAACTGCGAGCTCCCGCCCCCGGTATCGAAGACCACGAGCCGACCGTGCTGCTCTCCCAGACCCGTCTGGACCGCGAGGTAGGCGAGCCTCCCTTCCTCGTCGCCCGGGATCACCTCGATCGTGATCCCCGTCCGCCCCTGGATCGACCGGATGACGTCGTCGCTGTTCCGAGCGATCCGCATCCCCGCGGTCCCGACCGCGGCGATCGCCCGCGCGCCGAGCCGACGAGCTTCGTCGACCATGCCGGCGATCGCGTCGGCCGTCCTCGCGATCGCCG
>DATAEV010000044.1:0-3894 GCA_036257875.1 Actinomycetota bacterium
AGGATCGAAGGATCCTTGAGGATCACCCGCGCGATCGCGAGCCGCTGCTTCTCGCCGCCCGAGAGCTTGTACCCACGCTCCCCGACGACCGTGTCGTAGGCATCGGGCAACTCGGCGATGCGCTCATGGATGTTGGCGGCACGCGCGGCGGCCTCGAGCTGGTCCTGCGACGCCCCGGGCCTGCCGTAGAGGAGGTTCCGCCGGATCGTGTCGTGGAACAGGTACGTCTCCTGGGTCACGATCCCGATCGCTTCGCCGAGGGACTCCAGGGTGACCTTCCGGACGTCGTGGCCGTCGATCCGGACGGCGCCGCTCTGGACGTCGTACAGGCGCGGGACAAGGTACGTGATCGTGGTCTTGCCCGCGCCGCTCGGACCGACCAGGGCAGCAAGTTGCCCGGGGTCGATCCGGATCGAGACGTCGTCCAAGGTCCAGAGACGTCGCTGCCGGGGGCTGTCGCCGTCGCCAGACGGAGTGGGGGCACCCCCACCATCCAGTGGCTCCTCGTACCGGAACCGAACGTGATCCAACTCGACGGCGCCCCGGACGTCCACCAGCGGCTCGGCATCGGGTGCGTCCACGATCTCGTGCTTCATGTCGAGGTACTCGTAGACCCGATCGAACAGCGCCATCGACGATTGAACCTCGGTCGAGACCTGCAGCATCGATCCGATCGGGAAGAACAGGCGCGACTGCAGGGTCGTGAAGCCGACGAGCATGCCCGATTGGATGACCGCCGATCCGTGGTTCGAGTTGACCCACCCGGCGACCAGGTACACGAGCGCCGGCGTGATCGAGAAGAAGAAGCCGATCAAGGCGAAGAACGACCGTCCGATCATCGTCTGCCGGATCAGCAGGCCCGTCAGCCGCTCGTTCTCGCCTTGGTAGCGGTCGACCTCGTACCCCCGGCGGCCGAACGACTTGGACAACAGCATCCCGGAGACCGAGAGCGTCTCCTCGGTGATCGCGGTCAGATCGGCGAGCGTCCTCTGCGTGTTGGTTGCGACCTCACGTCTGGCCTTCCCGACCCGAACCGTCAACCACAGGAACAACGGCATCAGCAGGAGCGAGAGCACCGTGAGCGGGATCGAGAGCAGGAGCATCGCGACGATCGTGCTGATGATCGTCACCACGTTCGACAGCACCGTCGAGGCCGTGTCGGTCACCACCGACTGCACACCTCCGACGTCGTTCGCGAGCCGTGACTGGATCTCGCCGGTCCGAGTGGTCGTGAAGAAACGGAGCGGCATCTTCTGGAGGTGCTCGTAGAGCGAGTTGCGGAGGTCCTGCATCACGTGCAGCCCGACGTCGTTCGCGAGGTAGGTCTGGCCGATGCCGATGACGCTCGTCACGAGCGGGACCGCGATCATCAGGGCCACGTAGAAGTAGAGCAGCGGCAGGTTGGGACACGGTTGCCCGGCGCAGTCGTTGTTGGGGCCGAACAGGGCGTTGTCGAACACCCGGACGATGAGCAAGGGGTTGACCACGCCGAGGCCCGCCGTGATCACGATCATCAACCCGACGAAGATCACCTTGCGCCGGTATGGGCCGAAGGTGGCGACCACCCGGCGGACGGTCGCGGGCTTGATCGGACGAGGGTCCTCGTCGATCGGGGCCCCGCCCATGCCGAACATGCGTCCGTGCCGTCCCATGGCCTTCAACGATACGGCGGGACCGCGGATGGTACGGGGCTGCGAGCGTGGTCGACGTCAGTCGGCGAAGCAGATGATCTTCTTCTCGACCGTGCTGGCGTTGTCGGCTGGGTCCCCGTACCAGATGTCGGTCCCGGGCCCGCCGACGATCGTGTCGCCGCCGTGGTTGTCGAACGTGGCGAGGCATGAGTCGCTGCCGAGGCCGCCGTGGATCGAATCGGTCCCGCGCATGTCGATCAGGGAATCCGGTCCCGCGCCGCCGTACCAGCGATCGTCACCGTACCCCCCGAAGTTGTAGTCGCGGCCGCCTCCACCCTTCATGAGGTCGTTGCCTCGACCGTCGGACACGAAGTCACCACCGGGCCCACCGTCGAGGAGGTCGTTCCCAGCGTTCCCGTACAGGCTGTCGTCGCCTCGACCGCCGCGCAGGACATCGTTGCCGCCTGCGCCGTGGAGTTCATCCGCGCCGCCCCGCCCGCAGATGACGTCGGCCCCGCCGGTTCCGTGGAGCACGTCGTGCCCATTCGTGCCGACGATCGTGCAGCCGGCCGTGCCCGCGTAGGTAGGGATCGATGGGACGGGCCCCAGCGCGAACACGGCCACCGCGGGGATGAAGAGCATCCGGGTCCAACGCATGGCTCATACCTCCTGGGCTTATCGGTTCGGGACGGGGCGGTCGTCCGAACGCTCGCATACCCTCCCGGAGGGGTCAAAGCGCGAGCGCACGGCTCCGGCGCAGCACGTCGTCGAGCATCGCCGGCGTGAGCTTCCCCGTGAACGTGTTCTGTTGGCTCGGGTGGAAGCTTCCGAGGACCCGATAGGGGCCGACGGACGCTTCCACCCCATGACCGAACCGAGGTCTCGGACGCGGCGTGCCGTGGCCGAGACCGGCGACCGCGCGCAGGGCGCCATCCCACGCGAACGCTCCCAGCGGAACGATCACGCGCACGCGGGAGAGGGCGCCGAGCTCCCGCTCCAGGAACGGGAGGCACCGATCGCGTTCCTCGGGGGTCGGGCGGTTCCCTGGCGGAGCGCATCGGTTCACCGCGCTGAGATAGGCGCCGCGGAGACGGAGTCCGTCGTCCACGGACGTGGACGACGGCCGGTTCGCGAAGCCGGCGCGATGCAGCGCCGCGAACAGGAAGTCCCCCGAGCGATCGCCCGTGAAGATCCTCCCCGTCCGGTTACCGCCGTGCGCGGCGGGCGCGAGCCCGAGGACGAGGACCCGTGCGTGCGGGTCGCCGAATCCCGGCACCGGCCGCCCCCAGTACGGCTGGTCCGCGAAGCGGGCCACCTTGTCCCGGGCGACCTGCTCGCGCCAGGCCACGAGCCGGGGACATCGGCGACACACGACGACGTCGTTCCGGAGGTCGTCCAACGCGGACATCACGGAGCGCCGGTCCCGATGCGGTCGAAGATGTCGTAGCGCCCGAAGTTCGCGGTAGATCCGTTGTACTGGACATAGACGTGGGCCGACGTCGCGACGATCGAAGGCTGATCGTTGAGGGTCTGGCCCTTCGGCGTCGCGAGCGCGACGAGCGAGGGAGCGGTGAACACCGTTCCGTCGGGCGAGCTCGCCGACAGGAGATCGACCCGGGCGGCGACCTTCCGGCTGTTGCAGTCGTTCCGCAACGAGGTGTTCCGGCATCCCGCCCAGATCGCGACGAACCCGCCGGGCGCCGGTTCGACGACCGTGGAGTACCCGCCGGCGTAGGCGATGCCGTTCGCGGTCCCGTTGACCCAGATCGTCGTCGGCGTCGGCGAGACGGCCGTCCCGTCGAACGTCGTGTACACCTGTTTCGTCGGGGTGTTCCACGCGATCGTCACGACGCCGGGAGCGAGCGGCGATGCCGAGGCGACGGGGTAGCCGCCCTGGCGGAGCGAGACACGGCCGCCGAGGACGACCGGCGCGTTCCAGTTCGCCCGGGTCGTCGCGGCGGTCGGCGACGTGCCCGAGAGGTTGATCGCGCGTGCCACGAGCGAACCCTTCGCGTCGGCGACCCACGCGACCGTGATCAGGTTCCCGACCGCGGCGACGTTCGCGTACCCGCGGTAGCCATCGACGCGATCCCGCAGCGTCGTGGAGCCGATCACGAGCGGAACGGACCAGGCGCCGGCGCCCGAGCGCTCACGGAAGTACACCTTGCCGTTCGTCGCGTCGACCCACGCGGCGTACAGGTTGACCGGGCCGAACGTCGTCTTCGCCGCCGCCACGACCGGATAATCGATCCTGCCCCCACGG
>DATAEV010000046.1:0-6803 GCA_036257875.1 Actinomycetota bacterium
TGGCTTCGTCCGACGAGCCGAAGAACAATCGCCCGTACGCACGCCCGGCCATGTCGGAAAGGGGGAACGCTGCGACCTCCTCGGATCGGCGCTGCCACTCGGCGCTGGGGAAGACGAAGAGGCAACCGTCCTGGCCGATCGTGAGCCACGCCCCGTCGGCGAACGTCTCACGGAACCGAGCCGGCAGGGAGACACGCCCCTTCGGGTCGAGCTGGTAGCTATGCGTGCCGAGGAGTTCGGCCAAGCGCTCTCCCCTTTCCTCCACTTGGGCCCACGTTTATCCCACTCGCACTCCACCCCCGTCAACAAGAGTTGCGCCCGAACTGCTGTTCGGGCGCGATGGGAGATCGCCGATGGATGAACGCCTCAGCGTTGGGCGCGTGTCACGCATCGAGAGGGCAGAACGATGAGCCGGACGCGGATGCGGGCGCCGATCGGGAACCGGTCAGGCGCCCGAGGTTTAGATCAGGTACGGCTCCCAGCCGGGCTCGACCTGTCCGAGGGTCAGGCGGAAGCCGTCCGACGGGGCGAAGGGTTGGCGATGCAGATGGAAACCGGCCTCTTGCGGCGTTCGGTCCATCTTCTTGGCGTTGCACCGCCGGCACGTCGCGACCACGTTCTCCCACACGTGGAGACCTCCACGCGAGCGCGGCAGCACGTGATCCAGGTTCTCGGCGGCCGACCCGCAGTACTGGCACTCCCAGCCATCCCGCGCGAACACCGCCCGCCGCGTGAGCGGCGCGTGGGCACGGAAGGGAACGTGGACGAAGTGTCGGAGGCGGACGACGGATGGCGCTTCCAGCGCGATGCGCTCACTGTGGAAGATCGCGCCGTTCGACTGCACGACCTCGGCCTTCTCTTTGAGCACGAGCACGACGGCTCGCCTCGCGGGGACGACCGCGAGCGGCAATTCGGTCGCGTTGAGGACGAGGGCGCGTCCCATGGCGGTGAGTGTACGCGCTGCAGCCGGTTGGACCGCCTCGCTTCCCGAGCGAATCACAACGTTGTAATCTGCGCGGCGAGGGGCGGGGTGGCCGCGATGCCTGGAGTTGCGAACAGGGGCCGCGCGGGGCGTCCAGCGGTGCACCCCGCTCCTCCATCCCGTTGCCCTTCGATCTCGTACACGTTTGCAGCGTCTGGTTGGTTCATGGTTCCGAGCGCCGATGGGCCTGGTCGGCCTATGGAACAGAACCACTGTGGGGCCGTACGATGAGTGTTCTTCCGAGCGGAGGTGCGGGGTTGGAGCTTCGTGAGCAGATGCGCGAATGGGAGAGCTTCGCTGCCCGCTTCCGCCAGATCGAAGAGAACGTCGAGCGTGTCGTTCGCGGGAAGAACGCCGAGATCCGTCTGGCGCTTGTGGCGCTGGTCGCCGAGGGACACCTGCTGATCGAGGACGTTCCCGGCGTCGGCAAGACGATGCTCGCGAAGGCGATCGCGCGGTCGATCGACTGCTCGTTCCGCCGGATCCAGTTCACGCCGGACATGCTTCCAACAGACATCACCGGCGTGAACGTGTTCAACCAGGAGCGCGGTGACTTCGAGTTCCGTCCGGGAGCGGTGTTCGCGAACATCGTGCTCGGCGACGAGATCAATCGTGCATCGCCGAAGACCCAGTCGGCATTGCTGGAATGCATGGAAGAGCGACAGGTCACGATCGACGCCGAGACGCACACCCTCGGGACGCCGTTCATGGTGATCGCGACGCAGAACCCCGTCGAGCACGAGGGAACGTATCCGCTCCCGGAGGCGCAGCTCGACCGCTTCATGATGCGGCTGTCGATCGGGTACCCGAGCCTCCAGATCGAGGCGGAGATCCTCGAGACGCACAGCGCCGGCCAGCCCCTCGGCGTGATCGGCAGCGTGACGGATTCCCAGGGGATCGCGGAGATGATCCAGCAGGCGCGACGGGTCCACGTCGCGCCCACGATCCGCGACTACATCGTGCGGATCGTGGACGCGACCCGGAACCATCCCGACGTCTACCTGGGCGGCAGCCCGCGAGCCTCGATCATGCTGCTGCGCGCGGCGAGGGCCTACGCGGCAGCCGATGAGCGCGACTACGTGATCCCGGATGACGTCAAGTTGCTGTGCGTGCCCGGGCTCGCGCACCGGATCATCGTGACTGCCGACGCCGTGATGACGGGCCGTTCGGCGTCGGTCGTGATCCAGGAGGTCCTCGCGCAGGTGGAGGTCCCGGTGGCGGAGCGCTCCTAGATGTTCACGCCGCGCGGGGTAACCGTCTGCGTGGCGGGCGTGGCGATGTGGTTCGTCGCGCGGTTGATCGGTTCGGCGGGCCTCGAGGTGGTCGGTATCGGCTTCGTGCTCCTTCCGGTGGTCGCCGGGCTGTTCCTGCGGTGGACCGAGCGACGCGTGTCGGTCCGGCGGCGGCTCTCCGACGTACGGGTCGGGCCGGGAACCCGGCTCACCGTGCAGCTCGACGTCGAGAATCGGTCGACGGCGCCGAGCTCCTTCCTGATGCTGGAGGACCAGCTCCCGCCGACCCTGGGGCGCTCCGCTCGCTTGGTCGTGGCCAGCGTGCCCGGTCGCCGGGCGCAGCGGGTCTCCTACTCGATCCTCCCGCAGGTGCGTGGCCGCTACCGGATCGGGCCGCTGACGATCGACATCACGGATGCCTTCGGACTCCGTCGGAAGCGCTTGGTCGTCGAGAACCGCGACGAACTGCTGGTCACCCCGGAGATCGAAGACCTCTCGACGCCGCCGGACGCCGCGACGAGTCCGAACGCGGGAGCGGCTCGGGCGCGGCAACTCCTCCGCACAGGCGAGGAGTACTTCACGATGCGCTCCTACCAAGAGGGCGACGATCTCCGACGGATCCACTGGCCGTCGGTCGCCCGGACCGGCGAGCTCATGATCAGGCAGAACGAGACCAGCAAGCGGGCGAACGGGCTCGTGTTCCTGGACAACCGTGAATCGTCCCTCGGCCGGTCACACGCCGCTGCGTTCGAACGGGCGGTGTCGTGCGCGGCGAGCGTCGGGGCGCTCCTCGCTCGGAACGGGTTCGGATTGCGGTTCGGAACCGCCGACGCCCACGCGATCGCGCTGTCCGAGGAGCGGTTCCTCGACGCGCTCGCAGGCGTGGTTCACGGGAAGGGACCATCGCTCTCGAGCGCACTCACCAACCTTCGGGGTGCGGCCTCGGCTGACGCCTCGCTCATGTTCATCGCCGCGCCCCCCGCACCCCAGGAACTGCCGCAACTCATCCGGTCGGGCTCGGGGTTCGGGCCCAAGCTCGCGATCTTGATCCATCCGGTCGAGCCGGCCACCGCTCCGGCCAGCCGCCGGACGCAATTGGAGGCTCGCGCGACCGAGGCCAGGCTCGCCCTGACCCGGGCGGGCTGGGACTGCCTGGTCTTGACCCCGTCGACGAAGTTGAGGGAACGATGGCACGTACCGCGGGAACGACTGCTCGCATCCAGCGTCTGACGGCCCTCGTCGCGATCGAGCTGGTCGCGATCGCCGTTGGCTTCGCGTTCGGACGCGTGTTCATCGGGCACGGCGCGACGTACCGCTTGCTCGCGGTGAGCGTCGCCTCCGCCTTGGTGGCGTGGATCTTCGAACGCCGGAGCCTCCTGCTCGCCACGGCTGTCAGCGCGGCCCTGCTTGTGGTGGCGATCGGGATCATCGTCTTCCCGGCAACCACCTGGTTCGGGGCGCCGACCCTCGAGACCCTCCGTCAGATGGGACACGCTGCCGCGCAGGTCGGCGAGGAAGCGCGCATCCAGATATCGCCGGCGCCCCCCAACGATTCCCTCATGCTCGCGGCCATCACCGCCGTCTGGGCGGCGGTCTTCTCGTGTTTCGCGCTCGCCTTCCGGGCAGGGAGCCCGCTCCTCTCCCTCGTTCCCCCGGTGGCGCTGGTCGCCTTCGCCGACAGCGTCCTCGACGGTCTGATCAAGCCGATCTACGGGGTGCTCTTCCTGATCGCCGCGCTCGCCGTCGTGTTCGCCGACTCGCTCCGGCGGATCCACGGGTGGGGGCCCGTTTGGAGCCCCCCCGGTGCGAGGAATCGTCTGTTGCCGTCGGCGGGACGAGGGGCGCGCAGGATCGGCGCAGGCGCCGTCGTGCTCGCCGCGCTGGCCCCCATCTTCGTGCCCGGGTTCGGCTCGAAGGCCGTGTTCGACCTGTCATCCATCAACGCCGACACGCGAGTCCACGTCAGTCCGTTGGTGGAGATCGGCGCGATCCTGAATCAAAGCGACCCCGTCGCGGTCTTCCAGGTCCAGTCCGAGAAGCCCGCGTACTGGCGGATGGTCGGACTGGACGTGCTGGACGACAACGGCCAGTGGTCTCCGGCACCCGAGCAAGGAACGCCGGTCGAAGAGGGACAGCCGCTCGCCACCGACCTGCAGGGGACGACGATCACGGAGCGGTTCACGATCACCAACGACCTCGGATACACGTGGCTGCCGGCCGCGTACGAACCGAGCACCCTGGAGCAGGCGGACGACTCGGTCACCTGGTTCGCGGGTTCCCAGACCATGACGGTCGCCGAGCCGCCGAACGAAGGGGCGACCTACACCATCCAGTCCGTGTACCCGACACCCAGTGCGCTTCAACTCGCGACGACCAGCGTGGGGTCACCGTCGCAGTATCCCGACGAAACGAAGCTCCCCGGCGTCATCCCTCGCGAGATATCGGATCTCGCCGAGCGGTGGACCCGCAACGATCCGACCGCGTTCGACCGCGTGATGTCGATCCAGCGGCACCTGACCGACCCGGCCGTCTACAGCTATGACCAGACCGTCAGATATCCATCGACGATGCAGGGGCTCGCTGATTTCCTCACGAAGCGGCAGAGCGGCTTCTGTCAGCAATTCGCGAGCGCGATGGCCGTGATGTTGCGTTCGCTCGGCATCCCGGCTCGTGTGGCCATGGGATACGGCGCCGGGCACCTCGTCGGAGACAACACCTGGGGCGTCATGACCACCGATCTCCATGCGTGGGTCGAGGTGCCGTTCCAGGGATACGGCTGGCTTCCGTTCGAACCCACCCCCGGGAAGTCGAACCCCGTGATGGCAACGTACATGAGCGCGTCCTCCTCGGGCGTCAACTGCGATCCATCGGCGGGGAACTGCCCAGGCGTCGGGAACGATGAGGGCGGCGGACAGAAAGTGCCGCGGCACAAGATCGCGCCCGGACGGGAGACTCGGCTGCCCATCGACCCGGGAGCGAACGCCCCCGGCGGCACGTCCGCCCGAGGTACCGATGTCGGTCGCGTGCGCCCGACCGCAGTGCTCCTGTGGCTCGCGGTGGCCAGCGCACTGGTGCTGGCGGCCATCCCGCTGGTTCGCTCGCTCCGCCGACGTCGCAAGCTTCACAACGCCGCTCGCGAACCTCGGGCGCTGATCCTTGCGACGTACGACGTGTTCTCGGAGCGTGCCGCCGACCTCGGGTTCGGTCGCGGACCGGGTGAGACGCCGTTCGAGTACCGCCGGCGCGTCGGGTCGGCCGACGTCCTCGTCAACGGGCATCTCGAGCGCCTCACCGGCAGCGTGGTCCGGGCGGCGTACGGATCACGCGCCCCGAGCGACGATGACGCGCTGGATGCCGCCGCGGATGCCGACCAGATCATCCGCGACCTTCGGCACTCCACACCGCTGCGGCGCAGGTTGTTCGGGATCTATCGACGGGACTGAGCGATCAGGATCCGGTCGCCGTGTGGGCAGCCGCCTCGCGAAGGCCGCGCACGAATCGCTCCCGATCCTCTTCGAAGGAACGGACGTTGGTGTGCACCGAGGTCGCGATGTCGTCGATCGCGACGAAGAACGCCATCTGCCCGTCCTTCAGCGCGTCCATCACCTCACCGTCCCGGCGGCAGATCTTGAATATCGACTGTCCGTCGGTGACGAGCTGGACCTCCGACAGATGCTTGTCCAAGCCGGCCTTCTTGTTCAGGAACTCCCACGACCGTCGCACCCGCTGCAACGACATCCCGCCGTCGATGAGTGACCTGACGACGCGGAGCGCCACGAGGTCTCGGAACGAGTACAGCCGAGGCACGCCTGGACGACCCCCGGTCCCTTGAACGGAGGGCTCGACCAGTCCGATCTGGTCCCAATAGCGGAGCTGACGTGACGAGCATCCGGTGAATTTGCAAGCTTGATGAGCCGTGAACCCCTCCATGCAGACGTACGCCCCTTCGGTTCCTCTCTCCGACCCGACCACCGAAACATGGGCGGGCCGTCGGATCGGAAGGGGAAGCGATCTGCTTTCCGGCCTGACGGTCAGCGCCCGAGGAAGAGGGCTCGTTCTACACCTCGACGTGTGAGTGTGGCAACCGTCGAGCTAGTGATACGTGAGAAATCATCCGCTCGGGCTAGATCGTCGCGCCCCCGAACGACGCGTCAGGAACGTCGGAAGCGAGCGGCGATCCGTCCGATCAGCCCGGTCATCGAGAACGCGCCCTCTTCTTGCATCGCGCGGATCTGATCGCGACCGAGCTGGCCGAGGTAGCGGTAGATCAACAGCGCCGAGGACACCATCACGGCGAACCCGATGAGCGCGATCCAGATGGAGACGTAGATCAGGAACAGCATGGCGCATCCCAGCAGGAACCCCACGGCGGCGAGCCGGATCCCGCGCGTGTGGTGCGTATAGAGGTCGGTGCGACCGACCTGCTCGACGAAGTTCGGATCGTCTTCAGCGAGACGTCGCTCGATCTCGTCGAGGATGCGTTGTTCGTGATCGTTCAGTGGCATCCGTGACCTCCGGCCGTGGGGGATCCGACCGCCATCACCGATTATAAGGAGGCTGTCCCGAAGGGCGGAACCCTGGATCGGGGT
>DATAEV010000047.1:0-2713 GCA_036257875.1 Actinomycetota bacterium
TGCTCACGGCCGGCGAGCGGATCGCGATGTCCCTGCTGGGCATCGCCCTCAACGCGCGTGGCTGCCGGGCCGCCAGCTACACGGGTTCACAGGCCGGGATCATCACCGACACCCAGCACGGCAAGGCCAAGATCGTCGAGATCAGGCCCAAACGGGTGGTCGAAGCGCTCGAGGCAGGCAACGTCGTCGTGCTGGCGGGTTTCCAGGGCCTCTCGACCCGGTACGAGATCACGACGCTCGGGCGTGGGGCGTCCGATCTGACGGCGGTCGCGATGGCGGGCGCCGTCGGAGCGGACGTCTGCGAGATCTACACGGACGTCGACGGGGTGTACACGGCGGACCCGCGGATCGTGCGGGACGCTCGCAGGATCGACACGATCAGTCCCGACGAGATGCTGGAGCTGGCGGCATCCGGTGCGAAGGTGCTGCAGTCGCGTTCGGTCGAGATGGCGCGTCGTCATGGCGTCCAGCTCCACGTCCGCCCTTCGTTCGGCGACGCACCGGGCACGTGGGTACGGGAGGATGGGGGTCCGATGGAAGGCGTGATGATCTCCGGCGCAGCCCTCGACACCGACGAGGCGAAGGTGACGATCGACGCCGTGCCCGACCGGCCGGGCGTCGCAGCCTCGATCTTCAAGGCGATTGCGGCCGAGGCGATCAGCGTCGACATGATCGTGCAGAACGTCTCCCGCGACGGGACGACCGACATGTCGTTCACGGCGCCGCTCGCCGATCTGCCCCGGCTCGAGGGCGTGTTGGACGCCCTCGCACGCGATATCGGCGCAGACGGGTTCAGCGTGGATGCTGGGATCGCGAAGCTGTCCCTGGTGGGTGCGGGGATGAAGAGTCATCCGGGCGTCGCCGCCGACATGTTCGACGTCCTCGCGAGCGAGGGGATCAACATCGAGATGATCTCGACCTCGCCCATCAGAATCTCGTGCGTGATCCGCAAGGATCTCGCGGAGCGGGCGCTCCGCGCGGTGCACGAGCGGTTCGGGCTGGCGGAAGGAGCCGGCTCGTGAGAGTGGCCGTGATCGGCGCCACCGGCGCGGTGGGACGGGAGATGATCCGGATCCTTGAGGACCGGGCATTCCCCGTCGACGGGTTCGTTCCGCTCGCCTCTGCCCGGAGCGACGGGCTCCTGGTGACCTTCGGTGGCAGGGAGCATCGGGTCCGCGAGCTCACCGTCGAGGCGTGCCGAGGGGTGGACGTTGCGTTCGTCTCGGCCGGGGCGGACACCGCGAGCCGATCCCTGCCGGAGATCGCCGCGAACGGCACCCTCTGCATCGACAACTCGAGCGCGTTCCGGATGGAGCCCGACGTGCCGCTCGTGATCCCCGCGGTCAACCCAGAGGCGCTCGAAGGATGGCCGAAGCCGGGGATCATCTCCGTGCCGAACTGCACCACGATCGCCGCGATGCTCGCCGTAGCGCCCCTGCACCGCGCCGCAGGATGCACGTCGCTCATGTTGTCCTCCTATCAGGCCGTGAGCGGCGCCGGGCACAAGGCGATCGCCGAGCTGCTGGAGCAGGTAGAGAAGCTCCGGGGTGACGAAGAGGCGTTGGCCCACCCCGACGTTCCGACGTTACCGATCGGGCCCGTGATGGGCCGGACGATCGCCTACAACGTGATCCCCAGGATCGGCGCCTTCCAGGCAGACGGATACACCGGCGAGGAGGCGAAGATGATGGCAGAGTCGCGGAAGATCCTGTCGGCGCCTGACCTGCCGGTGGTCGCGACCTCCGTCCGCGTCCCGGTGCTGGTCGGGCACGCCGTCTCGATCCTCGCCGAGTTCACTCGTCCGATCACGGCCGACGAGGCGCGGGACCTGCTGCGGAGCGCGCCCGGGGTCGAGGTCTGGGACGACCCGACTGGCGACGTCTTCCCTACGTCGATCGACGCGGCCGGTGGCGATGTCGCGCTCGCGGGCAGGATCCGGCAGGCGCCCGGGCGCGACGATGCGCTGGTCCTGTTCAGCTGCGCGGACAACCTCCGCGCGGGCGCTGCCCTCGACGCCGTCCAGATCGCCGAGCACCTGTATAAGTAGGGGCATGCCGGACCGATACGAACGTCGAACCCGCCGCACCAGGATCGTCGCCATGGTGGTCGTTCTGGGCATGGTCGTGATCATCGCGGCGGTCCTCATCGCGGCGAACGGGCAGTGACGGCCATGATCAACTGCGTCTTCTGTTCGATCGCGGCCGAGGAGGCTCCCTCGTACAAGGTCGCGGAGTCCGACCGAGCGGTCGCGTTCCTGGACATCAACCCCGCGTCCGACGGTCACACGTTGGTGATCCCGAAGGCCCACGCCGATGACATCTGGGACCTCGATCCCGAGGACGGGCGGGCGGTCTGGACGTTGTCGCAGGAGGTCGCGACTCTGTTGAGCGAGCGGCTCGACCTGGACGGGATGACGATCTTCCAAGCGAACCGGAAGTCCGGGTGGCAGCACGTCTTCCACTTCCATCTCCACCTGGTGCCCCGATGGACCGACGACGGGCTCCGCAAGCCGTGGGATATGACCCCCGGGGATCCTGCGCACCTCGCTGAGATCGCCGAGAAACTGAGCCCCTAACCAACTCTCGGGGCCGTTTCCCTTGAGAGTGTTGCGCCGAACGGTATATCGTGCTGGCCCTACCTACCGGACAACACAACCGAGGCCGGCTTCCTCATGCGCCAGACGACGGCTGAGATCGAGCGTCCCGCCCCTCGG
>DATAEV010000055.1:0-3944 GCA_036257875.1 Actinomycetota bacterium
ACGCTCGAGGAGATGTTCGACGTCGCCACGATCCTGGCGAATCAACCACCGCCGAAGGGCGACGGCGTGGCGATCGTCACCAATGCGGGAGGCCTCGGGATCCTGTGCGCCGACGCGTGCGAGGCCCACGGGCTGCACGTCGCGGCGCTCTCGGAGCAGAGCGCGGCCGCCCTGCGATCGTTCCTTTCCGCGGAGGCCAGCGTGGGGAACCCCGTGGACATGATCGCCTCCGCGACGGCCTCGGACTATCGACGCACGATCGAGATCGTGGCTGCAGACCCCGGAGTCGACGCGATGATCGTGATCTACATCCCACCCGAAGCGACGAAGGCCGAAGAGATCGGCGAGGCGATCGCCGAGGGGATCGACGCGCTCGAGAAGCGGATCCCCGTGGCCACGGCATGGATGTCCACGAAAGGGCTCCCGGCGCAGCTTCAGAAGACCGGGACTCGCATCCCGTCGTTCGCGTTCCCGGAGCAGGCTGCGATCGCGATGGCACGCGCAGCGGCGTACGGCCGATGGCGCGAGAAGCCGGTGGGATCCGTCCGGACGTTCGACGACGCCAGGCCGGATGAGGCGTACGCGATCCTCGCGACAGCGCTCGGCCGTCGAGACGACGGATGGCTGAGCCCGGACGAAGTGGAACGCCTCCTCGAGTGCTACGGACTGAGGACCGCGCGTTCGGAACGAGCGACGACGGCCCAGGAGTCGTCTGA
Organism: Actinomycetota bacterium; assembly: GCA_036257875.1. Lineage (GTDB taxonomy): Bacteria > Actinomycetota > UBA4738 > UBA4738 > HRBIN12 > AC-51. The sequence continues at coordinate 717 of DATAEV010000055.1, forward strand.
GGCCGCGGCCAGGATCGGTGGCAGGGTCGCCCTCAAGGCGTTCGGCCCGGGCATCGTGCACAAGACCGAGATCGGAGGCGTCGCACTCGGACTGTCCGGGGCCGATGAGGTCGCCCAGGCGGCTCGGGAGATCACGGATCGGATGGCAGCCGCCGGCATCTCCGTCGAGGGGTTCCTCGTCCAGGAGATGGTGGAGGGTGGCGTCGAGATGCTGGTGGGCGTGGCCCACGACCCGTTGTTCGGGCCGGTGGTTGCCGTGGGCGCCGGTGGAACCATCGTGGAGCTGCTCAGGGACGTCTCCGTCCGCATCACGCCGATCAGCGATCTGGACGCGCAAGAGATGGTTCGATCGCTCGGCACGTTCCCGCTGCTGGATGGTTTTCGAGGGGCGCCCAGGGCCGACGTAGCCGCGCTGGAGGAGGTCATCCTGCGGATCGGCGCGCTCGCGGAACATCATCCGTCGGTCGCCGAGATGGACTGCAATCCCGTGAAGGTCCTGCCGTCTGGCGCGGTCATCGTCGATGCCCGAGCGAGGGTCGAGGAACCGCCGCCCACGAAGCCGCTCGCCGGGCTCGGTGGCTGAGTTAGGCCCATTGCCTCATCAGACGATCTGGCCGAGGCTCGTCCGGCTCACGAGAAGCCCAGCCGAGACGGAACGAGCCCGCGATCTCGCCGCTAGGCCGACCGGGCCATCGCTTGAGCGGTCCGACTGCGTGGTCCCATCGCCGCTGGACCAACGCGAGAACCCGGATCGACGCCGCGACCGACATCGCGCCTCCGATCGCCGCGAGCGCGATGCGGATCGGAGTCGTCCGTCCCGGCATGGAACCGATGAAGGACCCTATGTCTGGAACGCCGCCTCGCGAGGCACCGCGGGCGGAAGCTCATCACCTCGGATCAGCAACTGGCCGTGAAGCACGACGTGGGCCACGATCGGCGCCAACGCGTTGCCGCTCGAGAGGAACGCGATCGCCTGCACGCCGCAGACCGCCAGGGCCCCGAACAGGGCTGGGCGCCCGGCCCGGGTCCGGAACTCCCGGTATCCGAGGTGATGGACCAGGATCACGAGCAGCGACCCCCCGATCGCGAGAGCGCCGGAGCCGACCCCCGCCCAGCCGCCGTCGGTCCATCCGAGCGCGTCGCACATCTGCCAGACGGCGAGGATGGGTAGCGTGGACAGCAACACCGCCTCGGCGATGCCGTAGACCAGCCCCTCCCATAGCATCAGTCCAACGAGGTGGGTCCCGGTCGCGTGAGGATGCGCCGGAAGCCTTCGGATGAGCGGGATCGCGACACCAGCGGCGATGAGACCCGAGATGAGCCCCCACCCGACGCCCGAGGTGAACAGCTCGCTCGCCGAGGTGCCCGACCAGGCACAGTAGCCAGCGCCGAGGCCGAGCGCCACCACGAGGAGCATCGCGATGTACGGAGTGCGTGGAATCCTCAAGAGGTCCGTGAGCACCCATGTCACGAGGAATGCGACCACGACGATCATGCCGAACGCCGCGAGCGCCTCTTGCCACGTCAAGCCAGGATCTGCGCTGGGCATCGCCACACCTCCTACGTCCGGGCGCGTCTTGTTTCGCGCCGCCCTCGCCTTCCATGGTCACGTGGGCGGAATCGGGCGGTTGGGGTCTCTTGACCCGAAGCCCATGGGACGAAAGTCCAAGAGCTGCTACGTCGGTGGCCGCCTGCAGAGACACGTGCTGCGCCCGTCGCCGTGAGCGCTGGTTACGCGATCGCCGCCCGGTTCAGGTGAGCATCAAGAACAGGCGCTCGAACTTGCTTTCCTCGTAGCCTTCGTCTCGAGCCGCCACCTCGTCGGTCAGGCACTGCCGGAGCTGACCGGTGAGGAGCTTGAGCCCCACCCGGTCCACGGCCCGGCCGACAGCAGCGAGCTGCTGGACGACGTCTTGGCAATCACGGCCCTCCTCGATCATCCGGATGATCCCGCCGAGTTGCCCATGGATCCGGCGCAGCCGGTCCAGCGCCTCCGGAACGACCTCGCTCTCGAACTTCATCGCTCGCACTCCTGTTTCGCCTCGTCGACATGCATCCTCGGATGCCGTACCCCCCAGGGCATAGGGTCCTTCGGCCTCAACCGACCGGGTCCCCCGGCACTCAGTACGCGGCATCCGAGCTGCCACGCTGGCATGCACAAGGAAGGAGGACGGAATGGGCGACTCGCTTTCACTGGTCCTCTTCTCGGGGACCGATGACAAGCTCCACGCGGCCGCCGTGCTTGTGGCTGGCGCCGCGGCCATGGGCCGCAAGGTCCACGTCTTCCTCCAGTACTGGGCGCTCGACGCGTTCCGCTCCGATCGGATCCTGAAGGACCACGGCGTTGCACCGGAGGCGGGTCCCGAGGGCGCGGAGCTCTTCCAGCGTCACGGCGGCCAGCACTGGAGCGAGATCCTTCGCCAGGCCAAGGACATCGGCGAAGTCGAGATCCAGGCCTGCTCGCTGTCGATGGACATGTTCGGGCTGGAGGTCGCCGACCTCGATCCGCTGGTCGACGGCCAGGAGGGGGTCGCGGGGTTCTTCATGCACGCCGACGGCCCGGTGACGTTCATCTAGGAGGTGTGGGAGTCATGACGACGCTCAACATCACCCGTTCGATCGACGCACGAGGCATGCCGTGTCCAGGGCCGCTGATGAGCCTGATCGGCGCGATCCGCGAAGGGCAGGTCGGCGACGTGATCGAGGTCCTGTCCTCCGACGCGGGTTCGAGGACGGACATCCCGGCGTGGCTCGCGAAGGCCGGGCACGAGCTGGTCGAGGTCGTCGAGGAGGACGGCTTCACCCGTTTCGACGTTCGGAAGGCGCGATAGCGATGCCCGCGCGGGTGGCGGTACTCGGCGGAGGCGTGGGCGGAACGCTCGTCGCCAACCTGCTCGACAAGGCTCTCGGGCGCGAGGCACGGGTCTCCGTGATCGACCCGACCGGGATGCACCACTACCAGCCGGGCTACCTGTACGTCGCGCTCGGCCAGGCGAACGGGCGATGGCTGGCTCGAGACGAACGATCCCTGCTTCGCCGCGACGTCGACCTGATCGTCGACCGAGCGATCCGGATACATCCGGACGCCGGCACGGTGCAGCTCGAACGCGGCGCGAGCGTCGACTGGGACTACCTCGTCATCGCGACCGGCGCGCGGCTGATGCACGATCGCATCCCGGGGCTCGTCGAGGGAGCATTCGGCTTCTACTCCCTGGACGATGCCCAACG
>DATAEV010000079.1:0-9420 GCA_036257875.1 Actinomycetota bacterium
GGGCTCGGCCCGCAGCTCTACGACGTCCTCCAGCGGGATCAGCTTCCCGAGGAGGCGGTCTTGGCCTCCCTCGGATGCGGGAACCCGACGATGGTCGCCGAACTGCACGAGGGTGAAACGGTGCTGGACCTCGGGAGTGGCGGCGGGATCGATGTGTTGCTTTCCGCGAAGCGTGTCGGACCGACCGGGCTCGCGTATGGCCTCGACATGACCGACGAGATGCTGGATCTCGCTCGCGCGAACGCCGTGAAAGCCGGTATCGCGAACGTCGAGTTCCTGAAGGGACTGATCGAGGACGTTCCGCTTCCCGATAACACCGTCGATGTCGTGATCTCGAACTGCGTGATCAACCTGTCCACCGACAAGTCGGCCGTGATCCGAGAGATCGCCCGGGTGCTGAAGCCGGGCGGGCGGGTCGGGGTCTCCGACGTGGTCGCCGACGACGAGCTGACGCCCGCCGACCGAGCCGAGCGGGGCTCGTACGTTGGGTGCATCGCCGGAGCCCTCAGCTTCGCCGAATATCGAGAGCTGTTGGTGACCGCTGGGCTCATCGACGTACAGGTCGAGGCGACGCACGAGCTCACGGACGGGATGCACGGGGCCATCGTGCGAGCCCGCAAGCCTCCTTCGGCCCCGGGTATCGCCGGCCTTTGACGCGGGTGCGTTTCCGCAGGTAGCCTGGGTGTCCGGTCGGCCCTCCCGGGCCGGCATCTTTCATGATGAAGACCTACTCTCCCAAGCCTGAGCACATCGAGCGCAGCTGGTACGTCATGGACGCCAGCGGCCAGGTGCTTGGGCGTCTCGCCAGCGAGGTGGCCACGCTGTTGCGCGGCAAGCACAAGCCGATCTTCGCCCCCCACATGGACACGGGGGATCACGTCGTGGTGATCAACGCGGACAAGGTCGAGCTGAGCGGGAATAAGGCACAGGACAAGTTCGCCTATCGACACTCCGGGTACCCCGGCGGGATCACGGGGATCCGCTACGCCGACCTCCTTGCGACTCGGCCCGTCGCGGCCGTCGAGAAGGCCGTCCGGGGCATGCTCCCGAAGAACCGTCTCGGTCGGCAGCAGATCAAGAAGCTCCACGTCGTCGCGGGCGCCGAGCATCCGCACACGGCGCAGATGCCCGTCGAACTGGCCGTCGGCCAACGCCCGGCCTGGTCGGGGCTGCCCGCGGCGAAGCCCGCGCCTGCGGTGAGGAGCCGGACGGAGACAACGGCGCCGCCTTCGCGCGAACGGGAGGACGCGGCGGCGTCCGAGGGCCGGTCGACGACGAAGGAACGCCCCGCGAGGTCCGCCGGCCCGAAGTCGAGCGCCCCGAAGTCGAGCGCCAAGAAGCGTGCCGCCGCGAAACCGGCAGCCAAGGAACGACCGGCGGCGACGTCCGGCGCGAAGAAGTCGACCGCCTCGAAGACATCGGCGAAGACATCGGCGAAGAAGACCTCCGCCAAGAAGCCGACGGCGAAGAAGACCGTCGCCAAGAAGACGACCGCGAAGAAGCCCGCGGCGAAGAAGCCGGCGAAGACCGAGGAGTGATCGTTCCGTGGCCCTGACCCCAGTCAAGCTCTGGACCGGAAGACGCAAGGAATCGGTCGCCCGTGTGCGCCTCACCCCCGGCGACGGTGCATTCACGATCAATGGGCGGACGATCGACGATTACTTCCCGACCCGCGTGCATCGCATGGTCGCGGTTGCGCCGTTACGGTTGGTGGGTCGCGAGAAGGATTACGACGTCGTCGCGTCGATCCGTGGTGGTGGGGTCGCGGGGCAGGCGGGGGCCGTGAAGCTCGGCGTCGCCCGCGCCCTGATCGAACTGGATCCCGAGCTTCGAGCGCAGCTCAAGGCCGAGGGGTATCTCACCCGCGACGCGCGCGAGAAGGAACGCCGGAAGTACGGCCTGAAGAAGGCCCGCAAGGCGCCCCAGTACTCGAAGCGTTGATCCCTGCGGGGATCGGGGCTTCAGGCCGGGGGGCGTTCCCCGGTGCTCTCCGACGTGTCGGCGGGAGCTTCCTCGTCGGCCAGGGCGAAATCACCCGACTCGACCGCCTCCACGATCACCCGGGCTCGCGTGGCATCTTGGGCCGACACCCAGAGATACAGGGGCCCCATCCGATAAGGGCCTTCGCCTTCTCCCTTCACGAGCACCGGGATGTCCTCGGCCTCGAGTCGTCCTCGCATCAGCTCGGCGGCGAAGGTGTCCCCGCTGGCATACACCTGAACGAGCTCATCCATCGCCTCAATGCTCCCACGACGGCGTGGGCTTGGAGGGCGCCGCGGGTGCGGAGGCCCCCGTTTCGCGAGGTCGGTCTCGCAGGACGGATCCCCATGCGAATATGGTTGTCATGATCCCGCGCGCACCAACGACGTGAACGACGTCCCCCAGGTCCTGTTCGTCTGCGTGCACAACGCGGGACGCTCCCAGATGGCCGCCGGCCTCCTCGCGAAGCACGCCGGTCCCCGGATCGTGGTCCGTTCCGCAGGGAGCGCGCCCGCCGACGAGGTCAACCCCGCCGTCGTCGAGGTGATGCGAGAGGTCGACGTCGACGTCTCCCACGAGTTCCCCAAGGCGCTGACCACCGACGCCGTGGAGACCTCCGACGTCGTCATCACGATGGGGTGCGGCGACGCGTGCCCGGTCTTCCCCGGGAAACGCTACCTGGACTGGGACCTTCCGGATCCTTCGGGCCTTCCCGTCGAGGCGATCCGGCCGATCCGCGACGAGATCGACGCCCGCGTTCGCGCGTTGATAACGGAGCTCCTCGGGTAACGTGCCGTCCTGATGGGACGGCTCTTCGGCACCGACGGCGTCCGCGGCGTTGCCGGCACCGACCTGACGCGCGACCTCGCCTACCGGCTCGGTCGCGCGGCCGTCGCCGTGCTCGGCCGCCACGGCGCGACGCAACCGCCGACGTTCGTGGTCGGCCGGGACACCCGCGAGTCGGGTGCCTGGCTCGAGGCCGCGCTCACGGAGGGCATCCTCGACGCTAGTGGCGACGTTCTCCTGGCGGGGGTCGAGCCGACGCCGGCGATCGCGTTCATGACGGTCGATCTGGAAGCTTCCAGCGGCGTCGTGATCAGCGCCTCGCACAACCCACCGGCGGACAACGGGATCAAGTTCTTCTCGAGCGAAGGGATGAAGCTTCCCGACCATCTGGAAGATGAGATCGAGGCGGATCTGTCGCGGGATCTCCCCTCGGGGTCCGCTCGGGGCCGGGCATCGGAGGCCCCGGACGGCCGCGAGCGGTACCTGCTTCACCTCGAGGCCGCGGCGGAGTCCCGGCTCGACGGGATGAAGCTCGTCGTCGATTGTGCGAACGGAGCGGCGTCGGCCGTTGCGCCCGAGGTCCTGCGCCGGCTGGGTGCCGAGGTCGTCGCGATCAACGCCGAGCCCAACGGCCGCAACATCAACGTGGGGTGCGGAGCCCTGCACCCGGACGTCGTCGCCGCGGAGGTGGTCCGGCTCGGAGCGGACGCAGGGGTCACCCATGACGGCGACGCGGACCGAGCCCTGTTCGCCGACGCCCAGGGCAGCGTGATCGACGGCGACCAGGTACTGGCCGCGAGCGCCCTGGCGATGCAGGAGCGGGGAACGCTCAAGGGGGACGTCGTCGTCGGGACGGTGATGTCGAACCTCGGGCTGGTGCACCGGATGCGCGACGCGGGGATCGAGCTCGTGCAGGCGCAGGTCGGTGACCGATACGTGCTCGAGGAGATGGAACGGCGAGGCGCGATGCTGGGGGGGGAGCAGAGCGGGCACGTCATCTTCCGCGAGCACGCGACGACGGGGGATGGGCTGCTGACGGCGGTCCGCTTCCTGTCGCTGGCGGCGACGAACGGCGTCTCGGTCGGGGAGCTCGCTCGCGCGATGCTTCGCTACCCCCAGGTGATGATCAACGTGCCCCTCTCCGACCGGGGGGCGGCTGTCGATGCCGAAGCGGTGGAGCGCGCGATCGCCCGCGCCGAAGCTGAACTCGGCGATCGCGGTCGCGTGTTGGTGCGACCCTCAGGCACCGAGCCACTGATCCGCGTGATGGTCGAATCGCAGACGGAGGCGGACTCGCAGCGCCACGCGGAAGCCGTCGCCGACGCGGTCCGCATCGCCCTGCGGTGAGCGACACACATCGGCCGATCGCGCGCTGATACCCTGCCCATCTGATGTGTGGGATCGTCGGCTACGTCGGTCGGGACGAAGCGCTCCCGATCGTGATGGAGGGTCTGCGCCGGCTGGAGTACCGCGGCTACGACTCCGCAGGCGTCGCGGTCGTCGACGGCGCCCTTACGGTGCGCAAGCGTGCCGGGAAGCTCGCGGAGCTGGAGGCGCTGCTCGCTGACCGGCCGGCGCCGCCCGCGACGACCGCGATCGGGCACACGCGCTGGGCGACGCACGGTGCGCCGACGGAAGGCAACGCCCACCCCCACCTCGATTGCGAGGGACGGGTGGCCGTGATCCATAACGGGATCATCGAGAACTTCCAGGAGCTGCGCGCCCGGCTGGACAAGGATGGCCACGTCTTCGCGTCCGAAACCGATACGGAGTGCGTCGCGCACCTGCTGGAAGAGAAGCTGGCCGATGCCGGTTCGTTGGCCGACGCGGTGCGGTTGGCGGTCGGTGAGCTGGAGGGCTCGTACGCCTTGGTCGTGATCTCCTCGGACCATCCGGACGAACTGGTGGGGGTCAAGGTGTCGTCGCCGCTGGTCGTGGCGATGTGGGGCGACGGGGAGGCGATGCTCGCCTCCGACATCCCGGCGCTCCTCGGGACGCATCGCGCGGATCGGCCGACCATCGCGCCGGTCGACGAAGGCCGGATCGTCTCGCTCATGCGTGATGGCGTTGCAGCGATGGATCTCGATGGAGTCGGTGTCCCGCTTCGATCGATCGAGGTCGACTGGAACGTGGCCCAGGCGCAGAAGGGCGGCTACCCCTACTTCATGCGCAAGGAGATCGACGAGCAGCCGGCCGCGATCAGGGACACCCTCGCCGGGCGCGTCCACGCCGGCGGCCTTCAGCTCGATGAGCTCCGGGTCCCCGACGACGTGCTGCGCGAGGTGTCGAAGGTCTTCGTGGTCGCGTGCGGGACGGCCTTCCATTCGGGACTCGTCGCCAAGTACGCGATCGAGCATTGGACCCGGCTCCCGGTCGAGATCGAGATCGCGAGCGAGTTCCGCTATCGCGATCCGGTGCTCGGCCCGGATACCTTGACACTGGCCGTCAGCCAGAGCGGCGAGACGATCGACACCCTCGAAGCTGCCCGGCACGCAGCGCGGCAAGGCTCGCAGGTGCTCGCGGTCACGAACACGGTGGGATCGTCGCTCGCGCGCGAGGCGGACGGGGTCTTCTACACGCACGCGGGACCGGAGATCGGGGTGGCGGCCTCGAAGACCTTCTCGACGCAGATGGTGGCGCAGGAACTCGTCGCGTTGTACCTGGCGCAGGTGCGGGCGGCGAAGTTCCCGGAGGAGATCTCCGAGGTGCTCGCCGATCTGGACGAGCTGCCCGCCAAGGTCGCACGCGCGATCGCGTCGGAAGACCGTGTCCGCGCGGTCGCTGAACGACTCGCGGACGCGCGCGACGTCCTCTTCATCGGGCGCCACACGGGCTACCCGGCGGCGCTCGAGGGCGCCCTCAAGCTGAAGGAGCTCAGCTACATCCACGCGGAGGCCTACCCGGCCGGCGAACTGAAGCATGGGCCGATCGCCCTGATCGAAGACGGCGTGCCCGTCGTCGCGATCGCAACGCGGTGCCACGTCTACCCCAAGATGCTTTCGAACATCCAGGAGGTGAAGGCCCGTGGTGCGTCGGTGATCGCCATCGTCACTGAGGGCGACACCGAAGCCGCTCGACTCGCCGACCACGTGTTGGAGGTGCCGGAGACGCCTGAGCTGCTCTCCCCGGTGGTCGTGACCGTGCCGCTCCAACTGCTCGCATATCACGTGGCGGTGCTTCGTGGCTGCGACGTGGATCAGCCGCGCAACCTCGCGAAGTCCGTCACCGTCGAGTAGCGTCCGGGCGTGCTCCGAGCGGCCCTCCGCCTCGCCGTGGTGGTGCTCCTCGCGGCCCCTGCCGTGTTCGTCGGGGCGACGCCCTGCTCCGCCTGCAGCTGCGCGCTCCGCACGCCGAAGGAGCTCCTGCGGCGCGCGGACGCCGCCTTCGTGGGAACGGTGGTGGCGGAACAGGAGATCGATCCGACGACCACGGTGCAGACGTTCGCGGTGGAGGGGGTCTTCAAAGGTACCCTCGGTGCGTCGGTCAACGTGACCGAGCCGATCGGCCCCGGAGGCGGCAGCACGTGCGGCATCGCGTACCCGCGCGGTACCCGTGTCGCGGTCATCCTGTATCGCCAAGGCGATGGATGGACGACCGACAGCTGTTCGTTGGTCTCGCTGGCCGATCTCGAGGCGGTCGCGTCCTCCCCTCATCAGCCTCGGCCCGGACCGAGCCCATCCCCCTCGGTCGTCCCGCCGCCTCCGCCAGCATCCTCGCCCGGCCTCGGGTGGCAGGCGGTGGTGCTCGGGTTGCTCGTGGGAGTGGCCGGGATCGCGCTCGCCCTGTCCCTCGGAGGTCGGAGCGGACTACCGCGGGGGACCGCTCCCGTGGGATCGATCGACACCGCAGGCGCGGACGAGCCTCCGGTCCCCGACCCGGCTGACCCTCCCGAGCCGACCCGCTAGCCTTTGCGTCGTGGAGATCGTCGGCCTCGGCGTCGACATCTGCGAGATCGCGCGGATGGAGCGGGCCCTGACCCGCCATCCGACGATGCGGGCGCGGGTGTTCACTCCCGAAGAGACCGCCTATGCCGACGCCAAGGCACGCCCAGCGGAGTCCTATGCCGGGCGCTTCGCCGCACGGGAGGCGGTCATCAAGGCCCTCGGCGGGTACCGGGGGCGCCGGTGGCAGGACATCAGCATCACCCGACGATCGTCCGGCGCTCCCACCGTCCTCCTCGCGGGGAACGCCAAACGCCGGGCGGACGCGCTCGGGGTCTCTCGCGTGCTGATCACCTTCACCCACGAGCGGGCGAGCGCGGTCGCCGTTGCGATGGCCGTGATCGACCGATGAAACCCGTGCTTTCACCACGGGAAGCGGTCGAGCTCGATCGCGCGACGCAGGCGCGGGGCGTTGCGGCCGAGGACCTGATGGAACGCGCCGGCTGGGCGGTTGCGAGAGCGTGCGCGGATCTGACCGGCGGTGCGTACGGCCGGCGCGCCGTCGTCGTGTGTGGCAAGGGCAACAACGGGGGCGATGGGTTCGTCGCCGCGCGACATCTCGCGCGGTGGGGGATGCGGGTCGTCGCGATCGTGGTGCAGGATCCCGCGGCATCGCGGGATCCTGCAGCGGCCAACCTCGAGCGCCTCGCCGAGACGGGGGTTCGCGTGCGGCGGTTCGATCCCGCGATGCTCGGCCGCGAGCTCGATCGCGCCGATGTCGCCGTCGACGCGATCTTCGGCACCGGGTTCCGCGGCGAGCCCGAGGATGACTGGGCGGAAGCGATCGACGGGCTGAACGGAGAGGCCGTCCCGGTCGTCGCCGTCGACATCCCGAGCGGCGTCGACGGGACGAGCGCCGCGGTCGAAGGGGTCGCGGTCCGGGCTGACCTGACCGTCGCGTTCGGGGCCGCGAAGACGGGATCGGTGCTGCTGCCGGGAGCCGAGTTCGCCGGCGACGTACGCGTGGTCGACATCGGGTTCCCCGACGAGCTGATCCCCTCGACGACGGGTCTCACCGAGCCGGCAGACGTCGTTTCGATCCTTCCGGGCCGCGCGGCGGACGCGCACAAGCGGGCGAGCGGAACGCTCGTCGTCGTGGCCGGGTCTCGGCGGATGACGGGAGCGGTGAAGCTCGTGGCCCGGGCCGCGAGCCGGATGGGCGCCGGGTACGTGATCGTCGCCGTCCCCCGTTCGATCCTCGCGACCGTTCAGACGGAGCTCACGGAGACCGTTTTCGTTCCGCTGGAGGAGACCGAGGAGGGGACGGTCGCGCCGCCCGCCCTCGAGGCGGTGCACACGGCGGTGCGGGATGCCGACGCGCTCGCGCTCGGTCCCGGGTTGACGACGGATCCCGAGACGAGGACCTTCATCCGGTCGCTGGTCCGCGAGTGCGCCGTCCCGTTCGTCCTCGACGCGGACGGGCTCAACGCGTTCGCGGGTGAAGCGGATGCGCTCTCGGACCGGAAGAGCGAGGCCGTGCTCACGCCACATCTGGGCGAGTTCTCGCGACTCATGGACGCCCGCGACGACGACCGCCTCGCGGCCGCGCGCCGGCTCGCCGAGCGCGCGGACGCGGTCGCCCTCCTGAAGGGGAGCCGGACGGTGGTCGCGGCTCGCGACGGCGCTGCGCGCATCAACCCGACGGGATCGCCCGTGCTCGCCACGGCCGGGACCGGGGACGTTCTGACCGGAGCGATCGGTGGATTGCTCGCGCGCGGGGTCGACCCGTTCGCCGCGGCGTGGTCCGGTGCGTACCTCCACGGGCTCGCGGGGATCACCGCCGGTCTCGCGCTGGCGGAGGGAACGGTCGCCAGCGACGTCGCCGAGCGGCTGCCCGAGGCGATCCAGACCGCCAGGGCACAGGCACGGTGAACGGTCCTCGGTTCCGCCCGACATGGGTCGAGGTCGATCTCGATCGCGTCCGTCACAACGTCCGGGCGCTCACGACAGTCGGCGCCGAGCTGATGGCGGTGGTCAAGGCCGACGCCTACGGACACGGGGACGCGCCGGTCGCGCGGGCGGCGATCGACGCGGGCGCGACATGGCTCGGCGTGGCGCTCGTGGAGGAAGGGCTCCGGCTCCGCATGGCCGGGATCGAGGCTCCGATCCTGGTGCTCTCCGAGGCGCCGGAAGGGTCCGAGGCCGTCCTCCTGGCACACCGGCTCACGCCCACCCTCTATTCGAGACCGGGACTCCGACGGCTCGCCGCTGCGGCGCGGGGCTCGGTGGCCGTGCACGTCAAGATCGACACGGGTATGCACCGCGTGGGCCTCTGGCCCCTCGAGGCTGCGCCCACGTTCCTCCGGGAGGTCGGGGACGCCGGCCTCGAGGTGGAGGGGCTCTGGACCCATCTGGCGAAGAGCGAGGACGACGAGGTGACCACGAAGATGCAGCTGGACCGGCTGGCCGGTGTCGCCGAAGCGGGCCGTGCCGACGGCATCGCGCCGCGGTACCTCCACGCGGCGAACAGCGGCGGGGTGTTGCAACACGCGGAGGCGCATCTCGATCTGGTCCGTCCCGGCATCGCGATCTACGGGATCCCGCCGGCCCCGGGGGTCGGGGAGGGATACGACCTGCGCCCCGCCCTCAGCTGGCATTCGAGGGTCGCCCACGCCAAGCGGTTGGCCGCCGGTGAGCGGCTCAGCTACGGGCTGCGCTATGAGCTCGAACGCCCGTCGTGGATCGCGACGATACCCGTCGGCTACGCCGACGG